>NZ_JBBBEM010000122.1:0-12671 GCF_037154035.1 Kineococcus sp. G2
CGTGACGTTCGCCGCGTTCCCCGACTGGTACGCGGCCCTGCTGTCGGGGCTGTACCTGCCGATGGTGGCGATCCTGCTGCTGCTCGCCGTGCGCGGGGTGGCGATCGAGTTCCGCGGCAAGCACGACTCGGCGAGCTGGCACGCGCGCTGCGACGCCTTCCTGGCCGCCTCCTCGCTGCTGCTGGCCGCCGGGTGGGGCGCCGTGCTGGGCGTGCTCGTGCAGGGCCTGGCCCTGGGCGCCGACGGCGAGGTGCACGCCGGTGCCGGAGCGCTCGGCGGGCTCACCCGGTCCCTGGCGCCGCTGGGCACCCCGTGGGCGGTGCTCGGCGCCCTGGCCGGGGTGCTGCTGGCCACCGTGCACGGCGCGACGTTCCTGTCGCTGCGCACCACCGGGGTGCTGCGGGCGCGGGCGCGGCACCTGGCGGTGGCGAGCGCCCCGGCGCTGGCGACGTGCGCGCTGGCGGTGTTCGTGGCCGCCGGTCACCCGGCGGTGGCCGCCGCGGCGGTGCTGCTGGCGGTGGCGGCCGTGGCGGCCTGGCGCCGCGCGGAGGCGCTGGCGTTCGCCGCGTCCAGCCTGGCGGTGGCGGTGGCGGTGGTGGCGGTGTTCACCGCGCACGCGCTCGACGGCCCGGCGGTGCTGCTGCCGAGCACCCTGTCGCCGGCGGCGGACGTGACGCTGCGCGCGGCGGCCGCTTCACCTGCGGCGCTGGAGCTGATCTCCGTGGTCGGCGTCGTGGTCCTGCCCGGGGTGGTGGCGTACCAGCTGTTCTCGTACTGGGTGTTCCGCGCCCGGGTGGCCAGCGGTCACGGCCCGGTGCGCGGTGCGCGCACCCGCCGTCCCGTCCCGGCCCGCGCGGGGCGGTGACGATCCCCACGTCCTCCACCGCCCCCCTCCCCGACATCGCGGAAACCACTGTTTCCGCCCCTGGAGGCGTCTCCGTGACGGCGGAGACCAGTGTTTCCGCCCCGTCTGGGGTCACCGAGCGCCGGCCGCGCGGGCCGGTCGACCCGCGCCTGCTGCGGCACGCCCGTCCCGCCCGGCGCGGTGTCGCGGCCGTCGCCGCGGTGGAGACGGCCGCGGCGGGGCTGCTGGTGGCGCAGGCGTTCGCGCTGGCCGACCTCGTCGTGGCCCTGTGGGGCGGCACCGACGCCTCGCGCGCGCTGTGGGCGCTGGCGGGGGTCGTCGTCGCCCGGGCGGCGGCGTCGTGGGCGGCGAGCGCCCTGGCGCAGCGCACGGCGAGCGCGGTGCGCGCCGACCTGACCCGTCGCGCGGCCGCGCGCGCCGTGGAGCTGGGCCCGGCGGGGGTGCAGCGCTTCGGCGCGGCCCGCCTGACGGCGCTGCTGGCGCAGGGTCTGCCCGCGCTGGACGGCTGGTTCACCCGGTACCTGCCGGCGCTGGTGCCGGGGGTGCTGCTGCCGCCGGCGGTGCTGGTGCTGCTGGCGCTGCTGGACACCGGCTCCGCGCTGACGGTGGCGCTGACGCTGCCGCTGGTGCCGGTGTTCGCGGTGCTGCTGGGCCGGGCCACGCAGGCGCGGGCGCGGCGGCGCTGGCGGGCGGCGCGCACCCTGTCGGCGCACTTCCTGGACGTGGTGCGGGGCCTGCCGACCCTGCGCGCGCACCGCCGCGCCGGCCGTCAGGTCGAGGCGGTGGCGGCGACGACGGACGCGCACCGCCGCGCCACGCTGGGCGTGCTGCGGGTGGCGTTCCTGTCGTCCACGGCGCTGGAGCTGGTGGGCACCCTGTCGGTGGGGCTGGTGGCCGTCACGGCCGGGATGCGACTGGCGGGCGGGACGCTGGACCTGCGCACGGCGCTGCTGGTGATCCTGCTGGCGCCGGAGGCGTACCGGCCGCTGCGGGAGGTGGGGGCGCGCTTCCACGACTCCGCGGACGCCACGGCCGTCGTCGACGACGTCGACGAGCTGCTCTCCTCGCCCGCCGTCGTGGCGGGGCCGGGCGGGGACGCCGCCGGGCTGCGCCTGGAGGGGGTGCGGGTGCTGCGCGCCGACGGTTCCGCCGTGGTGGCCCGTGCGGACGGTGCCGGGGTGGACGTGGCGGTGGCGCCGGGTGAGGTGGTGGCCCTGGCCGGGGCCAGCGGCGCGGGCAAGTCGACGCTGGCGCGGGTGGCGGCCGGTCTGGTGGTGCCGGACGCGGGTGCCGTGCGGCACCCGCTGGGTGCGCAGGCGGTGGCGCACCTGCCGCAGCGGCCGACGTTCCCGTTCGCGCGCACGGTCGCCGAGGCGGTGCGCGCGGGCCGGTCGGCGCCGGACGAGGAGGTGGCCGCGGCGCTGACGATGGCGGCCGCGGCGGACCTGGACCCGGCGCGCGCGCTCGGTGAGGGCGCCAGCGGCCTGTCGGCCGGTCAGCGGCAGCGCCTGGCGCTGGCCCGCACGTTCCTGGGGGTGCTGCTGGGGGCGCGGCGGCTGGTGCTGGACGAGCCGACCGCGCACCTGGACGCCGCGGCGGAGCGGGCGGTGGTGGCGACGCTGCGGGAGCTGGCCGCGCGGGGGTGCGCGGTGCTGGTGGTCGCGCACCGCACCGGCCTGCTGGCGGCCGCGGACCGCGTCGTGACCGTGACCCGCCCGCCCGCCCACCCCTCCCCCTGCGCGGAAACCAGTGTTTCCGCCCCGCCGGGCATCCCTGCGACGGCGGAAACAACGGTTTCCGCCCAGGGTGGGGGGTGGGTGCCGTCGGTGCGGGCGCGCGCGGCGCTGGCCGTGGTGGCCGGGGCGGCTGCCGTGCTGGCGGGTGCGTCCCTGACCGCGACGGCGACGTGGCTGATCGTCACGGCGGCGGACCGGCCGCCGGTGCTGACGCTGTCGGTGGCGGCGGTGGTGGTGCGCGCCAGCGCCACCGCCCGCCCGCTGCTGGTGCTGGCCGAGCGGCTGCTCTCGCACGACGCGGCGCTGTCGCGGCTGGCGCAGCGGCGCGCGGCGGTGGTGGCGGCGCTGGTGCCGCGCGTGCCGGGGCCGCTGACGCGGCGGCGCGCCGGCGGGTCCGGTGACCTGCTGGTGCAGCTGGTGCACGACGTGGACGCGCGGGTGGACGCCCTGCTGCGCTGGCGGCACCCGGTGGCGGCCACGGCCCTGGCGCTGACCCTCGCGCTGGGGGCGGCGGCGCTGGCCGACCCGGTGCTGGCGCTGGCGGCGCTGCCGGGGCTGGCGGTGGCGGCGGTGCTCGCCCCGCTGGTGGCCGGCGTGGCGGAGCGGCGCGCCGACGCGCACCGCGACGACGTGGCGGCGCTGGCGCAGGCGGGCGCGGAGACCGCTGAGGGCGTGGAGGACCTGCGGGCCACGGGTGCGCCGCAACCGCTGGAGCCGTTGCACCGCAGCGTGTCCCGCCTGGCCGCCGGGGAGCGGCGGCGGGCGCGGGCGGCGGCGGGCACGGCGGCGCTGCAGGCGCTGGGCGCGGGCCTGGCCGTGCTGGGCCCGGCGCTGGTGGCGCCCGCGTCGGACGCGGGTGCGGCGTGGGCGGCGGCGGTGGTGCTGGCGGCGGCCGTGGCCGCGGAGGCGACGCGGGGCCTGCCGGACGCGGTGCGCGCCCGGCACCGCGCGGTGCAGGCCGAGCGGCGCGGCGCCGACCTGCTCGCCGTCCCGGCGGCTGCCTCGGAACCGGCCGCCCCGCGCCCGCTGCCGCCGGGCCGGGCGCTGCGGCTGCGCGGCGTGGTGGCCGGCTGGGAGGAGCCGGCGCTGCGGGGCGTCGACCTGGACCTGGCTGCCGGCGAGGTGGTGGCGGTGCGCGGCGCCTCCGGAACCGGCAAGTCCACGCTGGCGGCGGTGCTGATGCGGTTCCTGGACCCGGAGGCGGGTGAGGTCGCCCTCGACGGGGTGCCGCTGGTGCACCTGGCCGGTGACGACGTGCGCTCGGTGGTGGGTCTGGTCGCCGACGACGAGCACGTCTTCGCCACCAGCCTGCGGGAGAACCTGCTGCTGGCCTCCCCCGGCCGCTCCGACGCGGACCTGCTCGACGTGCTGCACCGGGTGCGCCTCGGCGACTGGCTGGCGGCGCTGCCCGCGGGCCTGGACAGCCGTCTCGGCGACGGCGGCGCGCCCCTGTCCGGCGGGGAGCGGCGACGACTGGCGATGGCGCGCGCCCTGCTGGCGGACGTGGCGGTGCTGGTGCTCGACGAGCCGAGCGAGGGGCTGGACGAGGCGACCGGCCGGGCGCTGGTCGCGGACCTGGTGCGGGCGCGCGGGGAGCGCTCGGTGCTGCTGCTGGCGCACCGCGACGAGGGCGTGGACCTGGCGGACCGGGTGCTCGAGCTGCGCGACGGGCGACTGGTGGAGGGCGGCCGGGCCGCGGCGTGAAGGGTGGGCGTCAGCCGAGCAGGGCGGCGACGTCGATCACCACGGATCCCACACCGAAACCGACCTCGGTGGGCGGGGCACCGCGTTCCAGCGAGACCCCCGGCACGAAGACCCCGTCCCGCAGGACGAAGGCGGTGACCCGTTCCCCGTTCGGATCGACGATCCAGTAGTTGGGCAGACCGGCGGCGGCGTACTTGAACACCTTCCAGACGAGGTCGTCGCTCCGGTTGGACGACAGGATCTCGACCACCAGGGCAGGGGTCCCGGTGAAGCGGGCGTCCGCGCGTCCGAGCGCCGGACCGACCGGGTGGACCATCACGTCGGGGATGAACTCGTCGCGAGCGGGCTTCCACGCCCACGCGGCGTTGACGTCGTACCCCTCCGGCAGGACCTGCTCCAGGGCGAACGCCAACCGCAGGGAGATCTTCTGGTGCTGACGGGTCGGGCTGGGGCTCACGACCAGTCGCCCGTCGATGTACTCGGCACGGGGGTCCTCCGGCAGGCGCTCGTACTCCTCCCAGGAGAGGACGCGACCGATCCCGGACGGTTCGGTCACCGGCTCGCTCGTCATCGCCTCGCACCTCCCGTGGGTCGCGACCAGCCTAGCGGCGCGCAGCGGCGTCCGCCGGGACCGTCACAGCCCGGAGACCGGGCGCATCAGACGCGGTCGAACACCCCGCGCTGGCGCGGCACCCGGGCGGTGGTGGCCACGGGCTGCTCGACGGTCAGCAGCCGGCTGGGCACCTCGGTGAGCGTGTCGGCGGGAGCGCACGCCGCGCCGGGCAGCGCCTTGTGCAGCAGTCGCGCGGAGCGGTGGGTGCCGCGCACCACGTCGTCCACCCGCACCGCCAGCGCCGGCGCGTCCCTCGCCTCGCCGAGCACGCGGCGCAGCTCCTCGACGTCGGCGCGGACCTTCTCGCCGGGCAGCACGCACAGCGCCCAGTCGGCCTCGACGTGCGCGAGCGCGGCCTGCTTGGCGCGGTCGCGGTCGTCGGCCCAGAACCCGCTGACGACGGTGACCGCCGGGTGCAGGGTCGCCTCGAACGCGGCCGTGCCGGGGGCGACGTGGTCGGCGGTGTCGTAGACGACGACCTCGTCGGCGACGTCGACGAGGTCGCGCAGGTCGGCGTCCAGGGCGGGCGGGGTGGTGCTGCCCTGCAGGACGAGGCAGGCGGCGAGGCTGGGGCGGGTGCTCGGCATGGCGGTCTCCTCGGGCGTGAGCGTCATCACCTTGAGCATCGGCGCGCACCTGCCGGGGGTTACGCGCCACGCCGGGGTCTTTACACGGTGTTGACATTCACTTTGCGATCGCGTGACGGTCCGCTCGCACGACGGACGCTTCCGGTGCCGGCGCTCAAGCCCCGGGCGGGAGGTGCCGACGCGTTCGAGGTGGTGACGAGCGCGACGACGACGGCCCCTGGCACCTCCCGGACGGCGCGGTACTGCGCCCTGGACGCCCTGCTGGAGACGACGCGCCGCCAGATGGGCGCGGACCTGACGTACGTGGCGGCGCTGGGCGCCGCCCCGGACGGCTCGCAGCGGCGCCTGCGCGCCGTCGTCACCCCGTTGCCGCTGCCGGTCGCCGCCGGGGACGCCGAGCCGCTGGCCGGCACCCTGTGCGAGCGGGTCGTGCGCTCCGGGCAGCCCGTGGTCGTGCCGGACACCGGGGCCGACGACCGGGCGGCCGGTGCGCGCGCCCGCGGCATCGGCGCCTACGTGGGCGTGCCGCTGCACCGCAGCGACGGCTCCCTGTACGGGACGCTCTGCTCCCTGTCCGCCCGCCCCGACGCCGGGCTGCGGGAGCGGGACGCGCAGGTGCTGCGCGTGATCGCCGGTGTCGTCATGGAGCTCGTCGAGGAGGAGGACGCCGCCGACGCGCAGCGCCGCGCCGTCCTGGACCGCCTCGCGGGGCTGGACGCCACCGGTGGCCCGGGCATCGTGTACCAGCCGGTCGTGGACCTGCGCACGTCGCAGCACGTGGGTGCGGAGGCGCTCAGCCGCTTCCCCGCCGGCACCGCCACTCCCGACGTGTGGTTCGCCGACGCCGCGTCCGTGGGCGCCGGGGCGGACCTGGAGCTGCGGGCGGTGCGCTCCGCGCTGGCGGGCCTGCCGCACCTGCCGGGGTTCGTGTCGGTGAACCTCTCCCCCGCCACCCTCCTCGACCCGGGCCTGACCCGGGCGCTGGCGGGTGCGCCGCTGGACCGCGTCGTCGTGGAGGTCACCGAGCACGCCGCGATCGACGACTACGCGTGCCTGCTCGCGGCGCTGGCGCCGCTGCGCGCCGCGGGGCTGCGGGTGGCGGTGGACGACACCGGCGCCGGTTACGCGAGCCTGCGGCACGTCCTGGCGATCCTGCCGGACTTCGTGAAGCTCGACATCAGCCTCGTGCGCGGCATCGACGGCGACCGGTCCCGGCGCGCCCTGGCGGCGGGTCTGGTGACGTTCGCGGAGTCGACCGGCGCGGCGATCGTCGCGGAGGGCATCGAGAGGGCCGAGGAGCTGGCGGTGCTGCAGGCGCTGGGCGTCTCGCACGGGCAGGGGTACCACCTGGCGCGACCGGCGCCGCTGGTGGTGCCGGCGGCGGGGTGAGAGCCCTGCGGTGGTGAGCCGCCCCCGAGCCCGGGCGCACCCGGTGACGGGCCGGCCGCGGGGTACGGGGCACCTGGGAACGCGCACGGCCGCCCCGCAGGAGCGGGACGGCCGTGCGCGTGCGGTGCCGGAGCGGCTGAGGTCAGACCTGCGCGAGCCGCCCCTGGAGCCAGGCGGACTGCTGCTGGAGGGACGCCAGCGCGCTCTCCAGCTGCGGCTGCTGGCGCTGGTACGCGGTGCGGACCTCCGCGAGGGGTTCGGCCGCGGACAGCGCCGCACGGCCCGTGACGTCGATGAGCCGCTCGACGACGCCGGCCTGCGCGTCCTGGGCGGTCCCGTCGACCAGGGCACCGGCCGTGCTCGTGGGCGCGACGACGGCGCGCACCGCGACCGGGTCGCTCTGGTGAGCAGCGCGGAACGCCGTCTCGTCGAACGCCAGCCGCCCCTCGTCCACGCGCAGCCCCACGCGTGCCACCGCGCTCGCGGCGACGGGTGCCGTCAGCGCGGCGGCGAGACCCGTCGCCGCGTCGGAGGTACCGGATCCGCGACCGATCTGGTCCAGGGCCGCGTTCGTGGCCTCCACGACGGCGCGCAGACCGGCCACCACGCGGGAGGTGTCCGGCTTGGCCGTGACGGTGACCGGGTCCGGTCCCGCCTGCGTGGCGGTCACCGTCACGCCCGGCAGGACGTCGGGGAACGTGTTCGTCGACGAGGCGAGCGTGCGACCGTCGGAGGTGCGCAGCTGCGCGTCGGCGCCCGGAGCGACCGCTTCGAAGGCGGCGCCCTCGGCGCTCACCGGCACGTCCCCGGCCGCCAGCGGTCCCCGGGGGCGGGGCGGGTCCGTCGGCTGGGCCAGCTCGAACGAGCCGTCCTGCCCGGACTTCGTCGCCGTCAGCTGGAGGCGGTACTTGCCGTCGCCGATGGAGATGGCGACGGCGGTGACGCCGAGGTCGCTGGCCTTGCGCAGGGCCGCCGCGATCTCGTTCATGGTCCCGGACCCGGGGCGGAGGCTGCCGATCTTCTGCCCGTCCCGGATGACGTCGAGGGGGAACCCGAGGGTGGCCTCCTCCAGGCGCTGCGACAGGGTCGCCTCCTGCGTGCTCACGACCGACTTCGCGGAGGCGAGCCGGGAGACGGTGACGTCGACCGCGCCGGCGACGGCGGCCGGGTGCGCCACCGCCACGACGGACGGGGACGACGCCGCTGCGGTCACCGGCGCCCAGCTCGCAGCTGCGGTCAGGGCGTCGGCCGCGGTGCGCAGCGACGCCAGCTTGAGGTTGATGGCGCGCGCGTCGTCGGCCTCCTGGCCGCCCGCCGGCGGCTGCCCGTTCCGACGCGCGGTGGCCGCCGCGTCGAAGGCCGCCGCCGGGGCGGTGACGTACGCGCTGACGAGACCCCCCCTGGGTCCCTCGACTGCGTCCATGGCTGAGCTCCTTCCTCACGGTCCAGCAGGACCCGTACCCCTGTGAGGTCGGCGCGCCGCCGCGGGTCTTGAGCCGCGGCGGGCCGATGTCGCCGGATCGGAGCAACGCCGCGCGGCCCCTCGAGCGCGGGCCGGTGTCAGAGGGCGCGGTCCACGTAGACGGGCTGCGGCTCAGCGCGTTCCAGCTTGCGCAGCGCCGTCACCTGCGTGCGGGTGCTCACGAGGGCCCGGGCGAGCTGCTCGCTGACGTCGAGCTGGCGCTGCAGCAGCAGCCGGGCCCGTTCGGCGTGCTCCGGGGGGACCGGCCCGGCCAGCGCCGGCGGCGTCCAGGCGGGCGGGGCGACG
The DNA here is from genome assembly GCF_037154035.1 of Kineococcus sp. G2. NCBI lineage: Bacteria > Bacillati > Actinomycetota > Actinomycetes > Kineosporiales > Kineosporiaceae > Kineococcus > Kineococcus sp. G2. The sequence goes on from NZ_JBBBEM010000122.1 coordinate 8,663, forward strand.
GCCTCGTGAGCCGCTGCGCCGGCGTGGAGGGTGCGCAGCAGCTCCTCGGCGGCGTCGACGTCGAGCTCGACGCGGTCCAGGGCGCCTGCCCAGGACCGCCGCCACGCCGCGTCGCCGGCCGGGGCGTGCACCGCGGCCGGGCGCTGCTCGGGGGCAGTGGTCACGCAACGCCCCCGGTGGAGGCGCTGGAGCCGCTGGCCAGGTGCTCCAGGGCCGCCTGGCGCCATGCGTCGGCGAGCGGCTCGACGATGCCGGTGCGCGCCCGCGCGACGCGCTCGGCGTCCTGCTTCAGCTGTGCGCCCAGGAGCTCCTGCAGCAGCCACGTGTACAGGGACGACAGGCCCGGCCCGCCCTCCCACGCGTCCGCCTTCAGGCTGGACTGCAGCTCGACGACGATGTCCTGCGCGTGCTTGAGGTGGGCACCGGCGCCGGCGCGGTCGCTCTCCCCCAGCGCCGTCTCGGCGCGCTGCAGGTCGAGGACGAGGCGGTCCCACAGCATGACCAGCAGCGTGGCGGGGCTGGCGGTGGCGAGGCTGTTCTCGACGTACCGGTTCGAGCTGAACGCGCGGCTCTGGGCCATAGCAGTCATGCATCAGTCCTTCGCGGGAGGGCCCCGGTGGGGCGGTTGCTCCCCTTCCATCGGCAGGTGCGCGACGCTCTGGAGCGGATCGGCCGATCCGGTGTCACCCGCTGCTCACGCACTGTCGCCGTCGAGGTCGCCGTCGAGGTCGCTGGGACGACGTGCACCGGAACGCACGAGGGCCGGTCCACCGCTCACGGTGGACCGGCCCCGGCGGGTCGAGGGTCAGAGGTTGGCGAGCTGCCCGGACAGCCAGCTGGACTGGCTCTGGAGCGAACCGAGCATCGTCTCCAGGCGCGAGTAGTACTTCTGGTAGCGCTCCCTCTTCAGCTCAAGGCGGTCGTCCCACTCGGCGATGCGGTCGTTGAGCTCCTTCACGGCGTCGTCGCGACCCTTGGCGGCCTTGGTCAAGCTTCCGCTGGAGGAAGAGGCGCCTTCCGCGACCTTGAGGAGGCGCTCGACGACTCCCTCGCCACCGGATGTGGGGTCCACGCTGGTGGGCGCCAGCTTCTCGCGCACCCCGTCGGGGTCGTCGGCGTAGGCTTCGAGGAACTTCGTGCGGTCGAAGGTGAGCGTGCCCTCCTTGGTGGACTGGATGCCCATGCTCCCAGCAGAGGCGCCACCGGCCAGGGCGTAGGTGACGGCGCTGACGACCTGGCTCTGCAACTGGCGCAGCGTGGTGTCACCGCGCAGTGCGCCGGCGCCGGTGACGGTGCCGTTCGCGCCGATCGCGCCGGCCTTGGACTGGTTGGCGATCTCGGCGAGGGCTGCGTTGGCTGCGTCCACCAGGGCCTTGACGGAGTCGGCGACCTTGTCGGGCGCCGCGTTGGCCGAGACCGTCACGTAGTCGCTCGTCGTCGCCGAGACGGTGAGGGTGACACCCGGCATGACATCGGCGAAGGTGTTCGTCGAGGAGACCACCTTGGTGGCGTCCGAGGTGCTGCCCTTGACGAGGTTCAGCACCGCATCCTTGGCCGCGGACAGCTCGGTGAACTCGGTGGCGTACCCGTCGTCCACGGACACGGTGCTGCCGACGGTCGGCGGCGTGCCGTTGTGGGACTTCAGCGTGAAGTTGCCGGCGGTGCCGGAACTGGTGGCCGTCAGCTGCAGCCGGTAGCTGCCGTCGGCGGTCTTGACGGCGGCGGCACGCACTGCCGTGTTGGCGGCGCTGCCGTTGATCTCGGTGACGATCTGGCCGAGCGTGCTGGTGCTGGAGTCGAAGTTGGCCAGCACCTTGCCCTGGGCGTCGAGGACGCTGAAGGCGCCGGCGGAGGCGGTGCCGCTGGTGGTGTCCGCCCACCCGTCCTGGCTGAGCAGCGAGCGGTTGGCCGCGAGCTGGTCGACGGTGAAGGAGGTGGAACCGGTCAGCGCCGTCCCGGAGGAGGTGGCGACGACGGACGTCGAGGTGCTGCTGACCGAGGTGGGGCTCCACCCGCCGGCCTTCGTCAGCGCCTCGGCCGCCGTCTTCAGGGCGAGCATCTTGGTGTTGACGGCCTGGTAGCCGGTGCTGGCCTTCTGCGCCGTCGTGACCGCCGTCTTCAGGCGGTCCTGCGGCGCGGCGTCGAGCTGGACCAGCTGACTGATGATGCTCGAGGTGTTGAGGCCCGAGACGAGCCCGTCGACTGCTGCCATGGTGGCGCCTCCTTCCGTGGATGCGGTGTTTCTGTGGTGATCGGCCGGTCACCCCGACCGCTTGACCCCCCGTCGCCCGGTCGGACGCGGGTGCTGCTGCCCTCAGACGTCCGCCGGGACCCAGGCGGCTAGGGTCGCAGCGGTGCGCTGCTGCTCGGTCTCGTCGAGGCTGTTCCACAGGGGCTCGAACGCAGCCGCCGCCTCGACCTGGCCGAGCACCTGGGCCAGGACGAAGAGAGCGATGCAGCGCTCCGCCCGCGGGCCGCCCTCGTCGTCCGCGAAGCGGCGCAGCGGGCAGTAGCTGGAGAGGCCCGCCTCGCGCAGACGCAGGGACCAGGCGAGCTTGCCCTCCAGCGGCAGCCGCTGAGCCAGGGTCGCTCCGGCGACGAGGACCCGGGCTGGGGAGCGGCCCGCCGTGTGGAGCGCGGTGAGCCACGCGTCCGCGTAGGGGGGCTGGACCGAGAAGCACTCGCGCAGGGAGCGTTCGACGAACGCGTCGTCGACGAGGGGGGCGATCGCCCCCAGGTCCACGCCTGCAGCGAGCGAGGTCTCCAGGACCAGAGCCAGGGAAGCGGCGTCGTACCCGCTGCGGAGCACATCGGTGAGCACTCGCAGCGCCCCGTCGACGTTGCCCCGGACCGCCTCCAGCTTGGCCAGGAGCATGCGGGCACCGCGGGCGTCGTAGGGCGACCCCCAGGGGTCCACGCCGTCTCGCGCGCGTGACAGGTGGTGGACGGCCTGCCGCACATCACCGCAAGCGTGCGCCAGCTCCGCACTCATCTGCCGCACCCGGCCAGGCGCCTCGCCGGCCGCTTCGGCGACCCCGATCCAGGCGTTGCCTTCCTTGCGCCGCTTGAGCACGGTGGCGGCGTGGACGGCTGCTCGGGCGCCCAGTGCGAGGGTCAGGGGATCGCGGGTGTGCTTGGTCATCTCGGCCAATGCGCCCAGCGCCTCTGCGTGCTCGCCCGCGTCGGTCAGCGAACGCCCGAGGTGCAGCCACCCACGGGCCGCTTCCTCGCCGTCGCCGGTGAGGCCCTCCACCATGCGACGTGCGATCTCGAGGTTCCGCTCGACCTTGCTGCGCGCTTCCCGGACGTCGGCGAGGTACCCCGAGTGCACCACCGTCAAGGGAGCGCACTCCACGCTGTCCTGGAGCATCGCCCCGCTCTCGACGTTCACGAGGTACTCGTGCAACGCCCCCGCCCACCGCCCCGCCGAGCGACGGAAGATCCTCCCCATCACGGTGTCGCTGACGTTGCCGCCACCACGCACGGTCGGGGAGGCGATGCGCAGGGAGACGCCGTCGCAGGTGAGTCCGGTCACGTAGTCGCGGAACGCTTCGACGTCCCCGGAAACCACCTCGTCCGCGTCGATGGTGAGAACCCACTCGCTGGTGACGTGCTCGACACCTCGGTTCCGCGCCGCAGCGAAGTCGTCGTCCCAGTACCCCTCGATGACGACGGCTCCGCACGCCCGAGCGATCTCTCGCGTGGCGTCCGTGCTCCCCGTGTCGTAGACCACGATCTCGTCGACGAAGGGTGCCACGGCGTGCAAAGCTTCCTCGATGACGGCCTCTTCGTCCTTGACGATGAGAGCGGCACTGATCGTGGAGCGGTGTGTGCGGACGGCGCCGGAGGGGAGCTGTCGGTCGGTCGTGAGGGTCACTCGGTCTCCCGGGGACGATGTGTTGAGCTTCCCCCCTCCATCGGTAGATGAAGCGGAACCCCGAGCGCTTCGGGCGACCGATTCGAGCAGTGGTGCTCGGGAACGACGACGGGGCGGGGAGCTGTTGACCGG
>NZ_JBBBEM010000123.1:0-54318 GCF_037154035.1 Kineococcus sp. G2
GGCCGGCGCAGCCCTCACCACACATCTGAAACAGTCACTGATTCTTCTTCGTCGCCTCGGTTGCCTGCGCCATCTCGTCTCCTACCGGGTCGCACTTCAACGGTCGCTGTCCATGACGGAGATCGCTCTTGCCGGTGACCACTGTGGCGACAACGGACGGGCCGCGCTACTTCAAGCCACGACACCGGAACTGGTCCAGCATCGAACGATTTCTCGAATCAGCGAATGACGACAACGCACGAGAGGAGAACCCCGTGACCCACCACCACGCGCCTGACCGGCTCTGGACGGTCCAGCAGGTCGCCGACTTCCTGGCCGTTCCTGTCACCACGCTCTACCAGTGGCGCTACCTCCACACCGGCCCCGCGGCGTACCGCGTCGGCCGGCACCTGCGCTACGACCCGGCCGCCGTGCGGGCCTGGCTCGCCGAGAACGCCGTCTGACCACCTGAATGACAAGACCGAGGAGACGAACGACATGGACAAGCTGTTGCTGACCGCCAACGAGGCCGCCGGGGTCTGCCCCTACTTCGGTTGACTCTCGCGGGTAGGGGCGGTCAAGCCGCGTGAGCGGCTTGGAGGAGTGTCTCGTACTCGATGGGCGTTAGTCGACCGAGCGCCCGCTGCCGGCGCCGGCGGTGGTAGGTCCGCTCGATCCAGGAGACGATGGCAATGCGTAGCTCCTCCCGGTTGGCCCAGCGCCGGCGGTTGAGAACGTTCTTCTGCAGCAGGCTGAAGAACGACTCCATCGCAGCGTTGTCCGCGCAGGTCCCGACCCGGCCCATCGACCCGCGTGCCTGCGCTGCCGAGAGGACGCGAAGGTAGCGGTGCGAACGGAATTGCGCTCCGCGGTCGGAGTGGACCACGAGCTCGAGGACATCGGTCCCGCCGCGCAACGTCAGCGCGTTCTGCAACGCCTGGACCGCGAGGTCGGCGGTCATTCGGGTGTCGATGGAGTAGCCGACGATGCGGTTGGAGCAGGCGTCCTTGATCGCGCAAAGGTAGAGCTTGCCCTCGGCGGTGGGGTGCTCGGTGATGTCGGTCAGCCAGAGGGTGTTCGGCATCTGGGCGGTGAACTTCCGGCGGACCAGGTCGTCGTGGACGGGCGGGCCTGGTCGGAGCCCTGCGCCGCGTCTGCGGGCGTGGGCTGAGAACAGCTTCTGCAGGCTGCACAGGCGCTGGACGCGGTTGCGCGAGGCTGTCACGCCTTGCTGCTCGAGTTCGTCAGCGATGAAGCGGTAGCCGAACTCGGGATCGTCGTGGTGGATGTCGATGGCGGCGTTAATGAGGTGGGCGTCGCTCCAGTCCCGGTCGGTGACGGGCGAGGTGCGCCATTTGTAGTAGGCCTGTTTGGAGAAGTCCAGCACCCGGCAGGCCACCGCGACGGGGATCCCGTCCTCGGCAAGGTCACGGACCAGCGGGTAGATCATTTTGGAAGGACGTCGCGGGCGAAGTACGCCGTTGCCCGCCGCAGGATCTCGTTCTCCTGTTCCAGCAGCTTGTTGCGTTTGCGCAGCTCTCGTAGCTCAGCGTCGGACTCTGCCGATGCCCCGTCAGGCGAGGTGGGGACGGTCAGGCCGTCCTCGCGGTCGGCGATCCTCAGCCAGCGACCCAGGCAGGACTCGGAGATCCCGAAGCTGCGGGCCACCTGGGCCCGGGTCTGCCCACCTTGGCGGGCGACGGCGATCACGTCGCGGCGGAACTCCTCGGGGTAGCGCTTGTGCACGATGGTCATCCTTCCAGCGAGGACCATGATCCTCATAGGTTGGAGTCAACCAAAGCGGGGGCAGACCCCCGCGGTGCTCGGGGTGGGCCGGTCGAAGGTGTACGAGCTGATGGCCGGCGGGCAGCTGCCGTCGGTGCACATCGGCAAGCTGCGCCGCATCCCGTCGACCTGCCTGGCGGAGTACGTCGAGCGGCTGCGCCAGGACGCGGCGTAGCGATGGCGGGCAGGGGCCGGCGCGGGCACGGGGAGGGCTCGATCTTCCAGACCGCGGACGGCCGGTGGCGCGCTTCGGTGGACCTCGGCTGGCACGACGGCCGGCGCCGGCGGAAGTACGCGCTGCGCCGCACCCGCCGGGAGGCGGCGACCTGGTTGCAGGAGACGCTGCAGGCGCAGCGCAACGGCACCCTTGTGCGGGAGTCGGTGACCGTCTCGGCGTGGTTCCCGACGTACCTGGAGAAGGTCGCGGCGCCGAAGGTCCGCCCGTCCACGCTGGTGAACTACGAGCGGGACTTCCGCCGGCACATCGAGCCGAGCCTCGGGCGGATCAAGCTGGACAAGCTGGAGCCCCGCCACCTCGCCGACCTCTACGCGGCGAAGACCGCGGCGGGGCTGTCGGCGGCGAGCGTGCGGCACATCCACGCCACGCTGCGCCGCTCGCTCAACGTCGCGATGAAGTGGGGCCTCGTCAGCCGCAACGTCGCTCTCCTCGTCGACCCGCCCTCGCGGCAGGAGTATCGCGTCGAGCCGCTGACGGTGGACGAGGCGCGGCAGGTCCTCAGCGCCGCCCCGGGTGAGCGGCTCGAGGCGCGCTGGGTCGCGGCGCTCACCCTCGGGCTGCGCCAGGGCGAGGCGCTGGGGCTGTGCTGGGAGGACGTCGACCTGGACACCGCCACCGTGCGGATCCGGCGGCAGCTCGCCCGGGGCCGGGCCGGGGAGCCGGCGCGCTTCACGTCGCTGAAGTCGGCCCGCTCCGCCCGGACGTTGTCGATGCCGCCCTACCTCGTCGAGGCGCTCCGCCGGCACCGGGAGGCGCAGGAGGTGGAGCGGGCGGCGGCGCTGGTGTGGGTGGACCCGCAGCTCGTCTTCACCACGCCCATCGGCTCGGCCCTCGACGCCAGCAACGACGCGAAGGCGTTCAAGGCGCTGCTGCGCGTCGCCGGGGTCCGGCCGGTCCGGCTGCACGACCTGCGCCACACGGCGGCCTCGCTGCTGCTGGCGCAGGGCATGCACCCGCGGGTCGTCATGGAAGTCCTCGGGCACTCCCAGATCGGCCTGACCATGAACACGTACTCGCACGTGATGCCGTCGATGCTGGGTGAGGCGGCGACGTCGATGCAGACGGCTCTCTGGGGTGAGCGGCCATGATCGGGGCCTTGGCTGCACCTTTGGCTGCACCTGAGCCGACAATCACGACCGCGGCGGGCGTTTCCGCAGGTCAGCGGGGAGCCGGCACGGGGACTCGAACCCCGAACCGCCCGATTACAAGTCGGTAGCCGGGGGACGCTTATGAGGCCTCATTTGGCGCGCTACAGATGAGAACGAGCGGCAGGTGGCCACGTAGCGATAGATGGCGCGCCATGAGGCGCACCGCACGGCTGGTCGGCCATGTCCACCTCATCGCCATACCGACCTATGGTCGATACCTTCATGTCCATGTCTGCGTGCACCAGGCCGGCTAGTCCGGTTCGACCGTCTCGGCTCGCAGCTCGACGCAGTAGCCGGCGATTAGCCAAGGCAGCGTGCGCTCGTCTGGGACAGTGAGTGGGTGAGCGAAGAGGGCCTTCCGTCGACCGACAACCTCGTCGAAGGCCTGCATGAGAGCCTCGTAGCCGCCGACCTGGACTTGGTCCTGCGCCAGGCTGAGAACTGGGCAACTGTCCTCCGCAGCGTCGACGACGCAGATGTACCCCACGTGCTCGCTCGGCACGTCAGCGCGGTCGTCCAGCGAGCGCTGGAGACGACGACCGATCACACCGACCGCCTCACCCTCGTCCGTGACCTGCTCGGCGTCCTCGGCGAGCACGGGGCGGTGCCCGTCCCCGACGAGAAGGGCGCCCCGCAGCAGCTGCTGGCGGCCCACCGGCGGCGGACCCTCGCCCAACCGTCGACCGTCCGGCCGGCGACACCGCTGTCGGAAGCGGCTCTGCTGACGAACAGCACCGCCGACCCGAGCCTCGCGGCGGAGCTGCGGGCGGAGCTGGCCAGCGCGGACCGCGTCGACCTGCTGTGCGCCTTCGTCAAGTGGTCGGGCCTGCGCCTGCTGGAGACCGCGCTGCGGGACCTCAAGGACCGCGGTGTGCCCTTCCGGGTCATCACGACCACGTACATGGGCGCGACGGAACGCCGGGCCGTGGACGCCCTCGTGGACGAGTTCGGCGCCGAGGTGAAGGTCATCTACGAGACGACCCGCACCCGGCTGCACGCGAAGGCGTGGGTGGTGCACCGCGCCACCGGCTTCAGCACCGCCTACGTCGGCTCCTCCAACCTGTCCCGCTCCGCGCTGCTCGACGGCCTGGAGTGGAACGTCCGCCTGTCCGCGGTGGCGAACCCGGCGCTGCTGACGAAGTTCGACGCGACCTTCGCCAGCTACTGGGAGAGCAGCAACTTCGAGGCGTACGTGCCGGCGCGGGACGCAGACCGGTTGGACGCCGCGCTCGCTGAGGCCGGCGGGCAGCGCGGCCCGGGGACGCCGGTCGACCTGTCGGGGCTGGAGGTGACCCCGCGACCCCACCAGCAGGAGATGCTCGAGCAGCTGGCCGGGGAGCGGCAGCTGCACGACCGGCACCGCAACCTCGTCGTCGCAGCCACCGGCACCGGCAAGACCGTCCTCGCCGCCTTCGACTACCGGCAGCTGCGCGAGCAGCACGGGCGCGACCTGACCCTGCTGTTCGTCGCTCATCGCCGGGAACTGCTGGAGCAGGCGCGGCGCACCTACCGGGAGGTGCTGGGCGACGGCGCGTTCGGGGAGCTGCTCGTCGGCGAGGAGCGCCCGCGCCGGGGCCGGCACGTCTTCGCCAGCGTGCAGTCGTTGAACGCCGACCTCCTCGCCAGCATGGACCCGCGCCAGTACGACGTCGTCGTGCTCGACGAGTGCCACCACGCCAGCGCCGGCAGCTACCAGCGCGTCCTCGACCGGCTGGAGCCGATCGAGCTGCTAGGACTCACGGCGACGCCGGAGCGCGCCGACGGCCAGGACGTGCTTGCGCTCTTCGGCGGGCGCACCGCGGCGGAGCTGCGGTTGTGGGACGCGCTCGCCGACGACCTGCTGGTGCCGTTCCACTACTTCGCCGTGGACGACGGCACGGACCTGCGCGACCTCACCTGGCGCCGCGGTGGTTACGACGTCGAGGGGCTGACGAACCTCTACACCGGTGACGACGCCCGGGCGCGGCTGGTGCTGCGGGAGCTGCGCCGCCGGGTCGGCGATGTGGGTTCGATGCGAGCGATCGGCTTCTGCGTCAGCGTCGAGCACGCGCACTACATGGCGCGCGTCTTCCGCGAGGCGGGCATCGACGCGCTCGCCGTCAGCGGCAGCAGCACCCCCGAGGAACGCACGGGGGCGCTGCGGCGGTTGAAGGACAGCGAGGTGCGCGTCCTCTTCGCCGTCGACCTCTACAACGAGGGCGTGGACGTGCCGCAGGTGGACACCGTCCTCTTCCTGCGACCGACGGAGTCCTCGACCGTCTTCCTCCAGCAGCTCGGCCGCGGTCTGCGCACCTCTCCCGGCAAGGCGGTGCTGACCGCGCTGGACTTCGTCGGCCACCAGAACGCCGACTTCCGCTTCGACACCCGCTTCCGGGCGCTCACCGGTGTCAGCCGCGGCGCGCTGCAGCACCAGGCCGAGCAGGGGTTTCCCTTCCTGCCGGCGGGGTGCTCCATCGTCCTCGACGAGGTGGTGCAGGACCGTGTCGTCACGAGCATCAAGCGCCAGCTCAGCCCGCGCACCCCGGGGCTCGTCAGCGAGGTGCGGGCGCACCCGAGCAGCAGCATCGCGGCCTTCCTCATCGCCAGCGGGCTCAGCGTGCGGGAGCTGCTCGGCGCCAACCGCTCGTGGACCGACCTGCGCCGCCGCGCCGGGACGGAGACGCGTCCGGCCGGCCCCGCGGAGGGCGCGCTGCTGAAGCGAGTGCGCGCCGTCACCCACGTCGACGACCGGCTGCGTCGCGATGCCTACGCCCGACTGCTCGCCGACGACGTCTCCCTCGACGCGCTCTCCCCCGCCGAACGCCACCTCGCCGGGATGCTCACCGCGGCTTTCTGGCCATCCGGTGCGCCCGGCGACCTGCCGCACGTCCTCGACGTGCTGCGGGGTGAACCCGCCGTCCGCGACGAGCTGCGTCAGCTCGTCGACATCGCCTTCGACGCTGCCCGCCACCCCACGGCGGCGCTCGCCGGTGAGCTGGCCGACCTGCCGCTGAGCGTGCACGCCCGCTACTCCCGTGACGAGATCGTTAGCGCGCTCGGCGTCGCCACTGCCGCTCGCCCGCCGATGTCGTTCCGTGAAGGTGTCGTCTGGGCGCCCGACCGGCGCACGGACGCCTTGCTCATCACCCTGACGAAGTCGGAAGCCGACTACTCCCCGACGACGATGTACCGCGACTACCCGTTGACGCGGGAGCTGTTCCACTGGGAGTCGCAGTCGCGCACGACGGTCGCCTCACCGACGGGTCAGCGGTACCTGAACCACCGCGCGATGGGCACCCACGTGCTGCTCTTCGCTCGGCAGCGCAAGCAGGGTGACCTCGGGGCGGAGCCGTACCTGTTCCTCGGTCCGGCCGACTACGTCTCGCACCAGGGCGAGCGACCCATCGGCATCACGTGGCGGTTGCACCACGCGATGCCGATGGACTTCTTCACCGAGGCGGCACTCGTCAACGCGAGCTGACCAGATCCGCAGTAGAAAGTGCCCGATGCCGCGTCCCTGCCCTCCTCGTCGATCATCTCGGGCAGCCGTGGTCCCGCTGCGCCGAGCGTCACTGCAGGAAGCCCAACCACAAGCTGTCGCGCGCCCTCGTCATCCCCACGTACAGCTCCCGCCGCTCCACCTCCAGCCGCTCCCGCCACGCGGTCTCCGACTCCCCCGGCTTGGCGGCGGACCCGCCCTCGCGCAAGCCGGGCAGGAAGACGTGCTTGAACTCCAGGCCCTTGGCCCGCTTGATGGTGCCGACCTTGAGCCGCCCGCACGTCTGCCCCACGTACTCCTCCAGCGGCACGAGCGGCAGCCCGGCTCGGCGCAGGAGACCGGCGTACCGGGACGCGTCCGCGGTGGTGGCGGTGAGCAGGGCGCAGTCCCCGAGACCGGCTCCCGAGGCCGCGAGGTCGGTCACGGCCTGGACGAGCGCCATCTCCAGGCTGCGCACGTCGGGGGCGTCGACGCGCACGGTCACCCCGCCGTCGCGGGCGACCTCCATCCGCCGGGCACCCGCTTCGAGGGAGTCGTCGAGGTCGCCGAAGGCGTCGGAGGCGACAACGGCCACGGCCGCCTCGAGGATCTTGGAGGCGTTGCGGTAGTTGGTCTCCAGGACGGTGGAGCGGCCGCGGACGTTGATGCCCGCTTCGGACAGGGTGAAACCGCCCGGGTAGACGGCCTGCTGGCCGTCGCCGATGAGCAGCAGCCCGTCGGGGCCGTCGCCGCCGAGCGCGTGCAGCAGCTGCACGCCCACGCGGCTGAGGTCCTGTACCTCATCGACGATGACGGCGACGTAGGGCTCCTCCAGCGGGCGCCGCAGCACCTCGGCAAGCGCGAGGAAGAGGAGGTCCGCCGCGTCATGCAGCTCGCGGGAGCGCAGCAGCTGGCAGTAGTGCGCATGCAGCTGCCAGACCGCCTCGCGCTGGGCGCGGTTCAAGGGCGTGGAGCGCCCCACCCGGGTGAGGTCGGCGTACTCGGAGAAGTCGGTCAACCCCCGCCCCTTGATGACGGAAGCGATCTCCTCCTTCCAGTACTGCACGGGCACCGGAACCTCGGCGAGCGCCGAGTAACGCCCCACGCTCGCCCACGACCGCCAGAAGCACGTGTCGGCGGCCTTGAGGTCGACGCGGTGGCGCACACCGCGCTCGGTGAGGAACCGCCGCGCCCACGAGTGCAGCCCGCGGAACTCGACCCGTTCGACGTGCTGGGGTGCCAGCCGGGCGAAGGTGGCAGCCAGCACGGTCGGCAGGGTGCGGACGAACGAGACGTACAGCAGCCGGCCGGGGCGGGTTCCGGCGAGGTAGGCGGCGCGGTGCAGGCCGATGACGGTCTTGCCGGTGCCGGCGGGGCCCCGCACCCGGGCGGGGCCGTTGCGGCTCTGGCGGACGAGCTTGGCCTGGCTGGGGTGCAGGAACGCCATCCAGTCCTCGATGGGGGCGGCGAGCGCACCGTCGAGGAGGGACGCTTCGAGTTCCTCGGCACTGAAGAGGGCTTGCTGCTCCGGCTGCTCCTCGGCGGCCTGCAGCGGCAGGACGGGCGGGACCACGACAGGGCTGATCTCGACCGGGCCGGCGTCCTCGTGGGGCGGGAAGTCGCGTTCGAGGACGGCCAGCACCTCGGGCAGCTTCTCGGCGTCGAGGCGATCGCCGCGGCGGTTGATCCACGGCACGAGGTGCTTCTCGCCCATCACCGTGACCCGGCCCAGGGTCAGCGGCCCGAACGCCTTGCCGACGAAGACGAGGACCGGCACCACCTCCAGCGGTGCGAGTCCCACCTCGGCGACGGTCTGCTCGGCGAGCTCGGCGATGCGCAGCACCTTGTCGACGTCGTCGTGCGCGTCCTCCTGCCCGCGGTACAGGCGTCCGTCCTCGACGTGCACCTCCCGCCAGTTCTTGACGTCGACGACGAGCACTCCGCCGGGACCCACGTGCAGCAGGTCCACGTTGGCCGCCCGGGTGCCCGGCCAACGGCGGTCGGCCAGCAGCGTCCAACCGGAGCTGGACATGGGCTGCAGCAGCGCACCGATCTTGCGCTCACCCGCACCGCCGGCCTCGTGGCGGCGGACGATCCGCTGCTGCTGCGCGGCGAGGCGCAGGTACTCCTCGGCGAGGGCACGCGCGCGTCGGGCCTCGACGTCCTGGGAGGCTCCCGCCGTCACGGCGCTCACAGGTCGTGCACCCCGACGTGGTGCACGACGAACCGCGCCGGGTCGCTCTGGTGGGCGAAGTAGACGCGCCCGCACTCGCGGGGGCTCTTGGCGTCGCCGAGCTTGACGTGCGGGACGCCGTCGAGGCGGTGGCCCTCGAACTCGAAGTTCGCGCGGCCGGACTGCTTGAGCGCCAGGTCGGTCGTGGCCACGTCGAGGCCGAACTCCGCCCGGAACCAGTCCGTCAACCGGCCGGTGATGCGGCCCTGGGAGTCGGCGAAGGCCACCGAGGCCCGGGCGAGCGTCACGAGCGCGGAACGCATGAGGTCCGGGTGCAGGTAGCCGGACTTGCGCCAACTGCGGGCAGCACCGCTGGTGAAGCGCAGCCGGCCGCCGCTGCGCTCCTCGAGGAAGTCCAGCAGCGGTCCAGCGTCGTCGGGTTCCAGCGGTGGGGCGTCCTCCCAGTCGGGGACGCGGTGGAGTGACGGGACCCGCCCGAGCCCGCCGAGGGCGACCGTCAGCGAGGCGACCTCGTCCTCGAGCCGGTGCACCTCCTGAACCCACTCCTCGATCTCGCACCGGGCCGCGTCGAGCTCGCCGCGCAGCGCGTCGACCTGCCGGTGCTCGTCCCCGGCGGCCGTGGCGGCCTCCAGCCGGCGCTGGGCGTCCAGGCGCGCCAGGGCGCGGGCCGCCCGCTCGGTCGTGCGGTACGCGACGTCGATGCCGCGGGAGACCACCGCCAGCGGGGCGATCATCCCGAGGACCTCGTCGACAACGTCGAGACCGCGCCGGGCCGCGATCCGCTCCGGGCCGAACACCGGGTGCGTCAGCGGCTCCAGGTGCGGCCAGACCAGCCGCGCACCACCGACGGGCACGTCGAGCCCGCGCCCCAGCCGGGCGACGAGGTCCCGGGCACCGCGCGAGCGCAGGCAGACGACGTTCGCCAGCCCCGGCAGCTCCAGCGCGGCGACGTCCGCGAACTCCAGGTGCCAGGTCTCGGCGGGTGCGACGAGCAGCACCGGCAACCGGTCGGTGCGGCGCAGCGCCTCGGCGAGCAGCTCGGCCTCGGCGGGGCCGGTGACGTCGGCGCGCCGGCCGTCGACGCGGCGGCCGTACGCGGAGACCACGAGGTCGGGGTCCTCGACGACGCGGCGCACGAGCACCGGGCGGCGCAGGAACGTCTGCGGTGCCGGGGCGATCCAGCCGCCGTGCGACTCGCGGCCGGTGACGACGCGCAGCGTCGCCGTGGGGTGGTCGGCTCCGGCGGCGAGCGTGACACCGGTGACGTGGGTGACCGGAACACCCTGAACGGGCACCCGCAGGTCGAGGCGCTGCGCGGTGCTGCTCGCGGTGGCCACCCGGTGCCAGGACAACTGCCGGGGACCGGCGGCGGCGGGCGAGCCGGGGTGGGGTTCCCGGCGGGTCAGGGCGCACGAGCCGTCAGCGGGCAGGGCGGCCAGGTCGGGCACGCCCTCGTGCCCGGTCTCCAGCCACTCCTGCACGTGCCGCAGCAGCACGTCGTGGACGGCGGGCGCGGTCGGGTGCGTGCGGGAGCGGACGTCGAAGTCGACGACGTACTGGACCTGCACGACCGCTCCTCCCCGTGCTGCTCGAGAACCTGCTGCGTGGTACGGCAGGTACGTGGAGTGTTGTCGACACGAGTCCGGAGCAGGCGGAGGTGCGGTACCGGAACGGAGCAGGCGAAGCACTCGAACGGCTGCAAGGGCTCTCCCACGGGGTAGGAGCAGGCCCTCGACATCGACCACTGGACCGGGGTGCAGTGGAGTGCTCGTATGTGCACTTCAGTGCACATACGAGCACTCCACCGGACGGGGGAGGTGGCGACGTGAACTGGGTCCAGCCTCTCTCCGCGCTGTTCCCCACCGTTCAAGGCGCCGTGCTCCACACCCTCTGGCGGCGCACCACTCCGATGACCGGACGCGGGGTACACCGCGCCGGCTGCGCGCTCTGGTGCACCAGCACCTCCCCGACGATCGGCACCTCTCGCTGGCCTGCTTTGGCTCCTTCGCCCGAGGAGAAGCGGGAGCGGACAGCGACACCGACCTCCTCCTCGTCGTCCCTGACGGCACCGCTGACGACACCACCGACCGAATCGTCGGCGACCTGGAGGTTCACGGTCGGCGGTGGACGGGCAACGAGGTGCAGGTGCGCACCGGCCATCGCCTCGGGTGAAGCTGGTCGTGGTGAGGCCTGCGTCACCGCGCCCCGGAACGCGGGCGGTTCACGAAGGCGCAGCCAGTTGACCCGAGGCGAGGAGCATCGCCGTGAACGCAGGGCACGCCTCGACGGCTGCCTGAACCTGCACCACCGCCTCCCGCACCACGTCGGGAGCGGTGACCTCCTCCACGGCCAACCGCCGCGACAACCTCAGGTGGCTGTACGCGCTCAGCTGGCCGAGCAGCGCAGCGGACACCTCGCCGACCGGCACCTCCGCGGCGGGTGCCGTCCAGTCCCCGGCGTCCACGACCAAGGCGAACGGAGAACCGTCGAGGGCGTTGAGCTGGGCCGCCAGGTCGGCGTGGTGGGGTGCCCAGGAGCGTTGCGCGGCGGCCCAGGTGGGTGGTTCCTGCACGTAGCCGACCTCCACGCCGGGGCGCACGAAGTCGAAGAGGACGTACAGGGCGATGCGGTCGCTCCCGGTCGTCCGCCGCGGCCAGGCGGTGGGCCAGTAGGCGGCGGCGAAGTGGTCGCGCGCCCACTCCTGCGGCCGCTGTCACCCCAGGCCGCCGGCGGTCCACAGACCCTTCTGGGGCCACCCCCATGCGATCCCGTCGTCTTCCAACCGGGCCGTCAGTTCCTGCACGAACGTGGAGATGGCGGGGTAGAGGCGCTCGGCCGCGACGCGGTGCGCGTCGGCGACCTGCTGGTAGTCGGTGACGTCGAAACCGTTGAACACCCTGGCCACTCCCCTGCGTTCCATGAGTTCGACCGTGTCGTCGCGCAGCGCCTGTTCGTGCACCGCGAGATCCCTCAGGCCCCGCAGGAGGTCGGCGACTACTCGCCAGGGCAGCCAGCGGACTTGCGGACGTCCTGCGGCGGCGCCCGCCCCGACCAGCTCGTCGAGCTCCTCGCGCGCCCGCGCCACGTCCACAGGCTCCGACATCCCGTTGGTCAGCGCCACGACGGTCGCGCTCAACCCTTGCGCGGCGGCACGTTCGGAGAGGGCGCACCACTGGACCGTCAGCTGCTGCAGCGTCCCGTGCCCATCCACCTGGTACCGGCCGAACCCGGCGTGGTACTTCGCCTCGACAGCGATCAGGTGACCGGCGACCTGCACGAGGACGTCGGGTTCGACCTGCCGCCCGGGCAGCAGGCTCACCGGCAGCTTCGGCCACAGGGTGATCGTCGCGCGCTCGACGTCGGCGGCTGAGAACTCGACCTCGGGCAGGGCGGCCGCGAGGAAGGGCTTCAACAGGCGCTGTCGCGGCAGGTAGCGCACCGCGGAGAACACGGCGTCCGTGAGGGTGTCCTCCATGCGTTCCGCCGCGAGCGTCGCCGCGGGGTCGAGCTTGCCCTGCAGTTCGGCGCGCACAGCGCGAGACTGCTCGTCGCGCTCGGCGGCGTCGAGCCGTGGCGTGTCGGACTCGGGTGCGTCAGGTCCGGCTCTGGGTGGTGAGCCTCTCGGCCCCGGCCGCGATCGCCGTGACCAGGTCCTCGCGCGCTCCCGCCAGCGTCACCACTGCCGGGTCGAGCGCCCGCTCGAGGACCTCGTCGAGCAGTCGTTCCACCGTTCGGGTGGGTAGCGGCCACGACGAGAACTCAGCCAGCACGTCGCTGCGGTCGACACCGTCGGCGTCCCACCCGCCGTTCACCGACACGGCCGTCCGGCGCTCCAGCGGCGCGGCGCCGGGCGTGCGGGCCAGGTGCAGGGTCGGCACGACGTCGTACAGCGGCGCCAACCGGGAGCCACCCTCGGTGTGCAGCAGGGAGAGGTTGCGGGCGTGGGCGTCGGCGTTGCCGACGAGCACCGTGGTGAGCAGCGCACGGGCGAGCGCCAGCAGCTCGGCTCGCGGGTCGGCGGTCACCGCCCGCACGACGGCGGCGATGTCCCGCCAGCCGGGCCCGCCGTCGGCCTGGTGCTTCTCGTCGGGCAGCCGTCCGCACGCCTGGCAGAAGTCCTCCTGGTGCGTGCGGACCACCCGGCCGTCCGCGCCGACGTGCCGGTCGTAGCGGGCGATGCTGAGCACCGGGCGGCCGGCCACCTCGAGGACCTCTGCGGAGGCGGTGTCGGCGCCGAGGTGGCGGGCGAAGGTCAGGCCGAACGCCTCGAGCTGCACGAGGTCGGGGAACGTGTCCGGTTGGGGTTTGAGCAGGTGCGTCGAGGGGGCGCCGCCGACGGGCCGCGCCCACGAACCGTCGGGGCGGCGGGCGAGCAAGAGCTTGTCCTGCCGGCCGGCGAGGGACAGCCGCACCCCGTGGCCCACGCCGAGGGGTTGCTGCGGCAGGGCCGCGAGCGCTTCCTCGAGCCCGCCGGCGTCCAGCGGCTCGGTGCCGCCGAGGTCGTCGACGGGGCGCTCACCGTCCGGGAGCACCTGGACGGCCCCAGCGCAGTCCGCCCCGATGGCGGCGAGGAGGCGGGCCACGTCACCGCGGGGAACGTCGAAGGTGCGCTCGACGGCGGTGCGGAACTCGCCCTCGGGCAGCAACCCCTCGATGAACGGCCGGGTGCTGCCGACGCTGTACGGGGCGGGTCGCACCGGCAGCGACGCGGAGAGGACGACGGCGCCGTTCCCCCACCGTTCGACCGCCGCCGGCAGGTAGCGGAGGCTGAGCTGCCGGCTGCGGACCTCCACCAGTTCCGCGACCGGCTCGCCGCGCAGCCACACGGCCAGGGGTGGTGTGCGCGGGGTCATGATCGCGGTGCGCCGGCGCCGCGGGGGACGACCGCGAGGTCGTGCCCGAGCACGGCGAAGAGGTCGAAGAGGCGCTTGACCTGCAACGACACCTCACCGGTCTCCAGCAGGCTGACGTACTGCCGGCTCACCCCCGCCCACTCGGCGAGCTCCTGCTGGTTCATCCCGGCCCGGTGGCGAAGGTCGGCGAGGGCCTGACCGAGCTGAGCGGGGGTCGCAGCGCGGCGCACTCCCGAGATGCCCGGATTTCCTGTCACACGGACCATCGTGCCTGTTGCCAGGAAATCCGGTCAAGCGGAGCGGGGGCGCACGTCCCCAGCTCGAGCGCCGACCACCTGGGGACGATCCGTGCTGCCAGGCGGCTCAACGGACAGTCGGAACTCGCGGGAGGAACACCTCCGTCACACCCGTCTCAGGCGTAACACAGCCGTCACCTCGGCGAAGCACCGGCGACCCCGGGCGCACCTACGGTCCGGCGCGACAGCCCGTCGTCCTCGGAGGTCCCGTGCCCGTCCCGTCCCGCGCCCGCCGCCGCTCCGCCGCGCTGCTGGCAGCCACCGCGCTCTGCCTCGCCCCGGCCCTCGCCCCCGCGAGCGCCTCCCCCACCCCGCACGACGAACTGCCCCGCGTCGTCGGCCTCAGCGTCAGCGACGAGCTGGACATGCTCGCCGCGGGGACGACGACCTCGGTGGAGCTGGTGCAGGCGTACCTGGACCGCATCGCCGCCTACGACGACGCCTACGCCGACCAGCCGGGCCTCCACTCGGTGGTGACCGTCAGCCCGACCGCTCTGGAGAACGCCCGCCTGCTCGACGCCGAGCGCGCCGCCGGCATCTCCCGCGGCCCGCTGCACGGGGTGCCGGTGCTGGTGAAGGACAACTACGCCACCTACGACATGCCGACCTCCGTCGGCAGCGTCGCGCTGGCCGACTACCAGACCCTCGAGGACTCCACGGCGGTGGAGCGGCTGCGCGACGCCGGGGCGATCGTCCTGGGCAAGACGAACATGGCCGAGTTCGCCTGGCACGGCACCTTCACGTTGTCCTCGGTGCGCGGGCGCACCGCCAACCCGTACGACCAGGACCTCAGCGCCTCCGGTTCCAGCGGCGGCACCGGCGCGGCGATCGCCGCGAGCTTCGCCGCTGCGGGTCTGGGCACCGACTCGTGCGGGTCGATCATCGGCCCCAGCGCGCACCAGAGCCTGGTGGGCTACCGCCCGACGATGGGCCTGACGAGCGTCGCCGGGATCGTGCCGCTGTCGCTGCGCCAGGACGTGTCCGGCCCGATGACCACGACGGTGGAGGACGCCGCCCTGCTCGGCAGCGTGCTCGCCGGTGAGGACCTCGCCGACCCGCAGACCGAGATCGCCGCCGAACAGGACCCGTCCACGTTCGTCCCGGGCCTGAGCGACACCGCCCTGGAAGGCAAGCGGATCGGCTACTTCCACTGGGACTACTCGGAATCCACCCCCGAGGGTCCCCGCCCGGGCACCGAGGAGGTGACGGGGATCGTCGACCGGGCCGTCGCCGACCTGGCCGCCGAGGGCGCGCAGATCGTCGAGGTGCCCTTCACCCGCGAGTTCGTCCGCGAGCAGCTCGCCAGCGGCGGGTGGATCGACATGCGCGCCAGCGTCGACGCGTTCTTCGCCTCGACGAAGGCCGAGTGGCCCGAGGGTCTGGCGGAGCTGACCGCTCCCGCCGACGAGCTGACGTTCTCCGACGTCGTCGCCGACGGCCGCTCGTCCCTGGAGCCGGAGACCCTCGACTCGTGGCTGGCGCTGGAGGACGTGCCCAACCCCGCCTACGACGCGGCCGTCGCCGCGCAGGAGGCCGGGAAGGACGCGATGGACGCCTTCTTCGAGCAGCACGACCTCGACGCACTGGCCATGCCGACGTCCGAGGCGCCGGCGAACGAGGACTGGGCCGGCACGACGTTCTGCGACGTCGGCGCCAACACGGGCGTCCCGTCGATCTCGTTGCCCGCCGGGTTCACCGCCGCGGGCCTGCCCGTGGGGCTGGAACTGGCCGCACCCCGCTCCACCGACGCGACGCTGCTGGCGATGGCCTACGACTACGAGCAGGCCACTCAGCACCGCCTGGCGCCGGCCAGCACCCCGGAACTGCCGCGCAACGGCACGATCCCGAAGGAGGTCGTCGCCACCGGCCCGGCGCGCGAGGACAGCTGAGCCGGGCGCAGCACCCTCCCGGCGCTCGGCGCGTGAGCGCAGGGGAGTCCCGCCGCCGCGAGGTGGCGGCGGGACGCCCCGACGTGCTCGGCGTG
This sequence comes from Kineococcus sp. G2, assembly GCF_037154035.1. Lineage (NCBI taxonomy): Bacteria > Bacillati > Actinomycetota > Actinomycetes > Kineosporiales > Kineosporiaceae > Kineococcus > Kineococcus sp. G2. The sequence goes on from NZ_JBBBEM010000123.1 coordinate 15,935, forward strand.
CCGGCGCCCCTCACGGCCCCAGGAGTGCGGCCGGCACGACCGCGATCCCGTCCCGCCGCCGGTACGCGTGCGGACCGGCGGTGACGACCACGGCGTCGAGCAGGTCCTCGCCGAGCTCACCCCGCAGCCAGGTCAGGTGCTTCACGTCGGCGTCGGTCACCGTCCCGGCGAGCTTCACCTCCACGGCGACGACCCGGCCGTCACCGCGTTCGACGATCAGGTCGACCTCGTGCTCACCGCCGCGCACGCGCAGGTGCCCGGTGCGCGCCTCGGCCGCCTGCGCGTACACGCGGACGTCGAGGGTGACCAGCGACTCGAAGAGCTGACCGAGCAGAGTCGCCTCACGTCCGGCGGTGGCGGCCGGAGCAGCACCGACGAGGGCGCCCGGGTCGACGCCGAGCAGGCGCGCGGCGAACGCCGGGTCCGCCAGGTGGTGCTTGGGCGCGGCGGCCAGGCGGGCCAGGTGGTTGCGCGACGGTGTCCACGCCGGCACCGGGTCGAGGAACCAGAGCCGTTCGAGGATGTCCCGGTAGGCGATCGTCGTCGTCTTGGCGGGTTTGTCGGCGTCGCCGGGGGTGGCGGCGTCGCGCAGGCGGTCGTAGGCGGTGACCGTGGACTCGGCGGCCGCGTAGGCGGCCATCCAGCGCCGCAACGGGACGGGGTTGCGCACCGCCCGGCCGAGGTCGGGGAAGTCCCGGTCGACGATGCTGTCGACGTAGCCGTCCAGTTGGGCACGGCGCAGCCGCGGGGGCAGGGGCCGGATCGCGGGCAGGCCCGAGGCGCAGATCTCCTCGGCGTAGTCCTCGACCCCCACGTCGGTCGCGCCCTCGACGGCCGGACGGCGCCCGCTCAGCAGTTCGGCGAAGGACACCGCCGGGACGGCCACCCCGCGCTCGGTGAGCGTCATGGGGCGCATCCGCAGCCGGACGATGCGCCCCGCGCCGCTGTGCACCCCGGCGTCGCGAGGGACCGCTGAGCCGGCGAGCAGGAAGGAACCGGGCTCCGCACCGTCGTCCACGGCCCGCCGCACGGCGTCCCAGGTGGCGGGCAGGTGCTGCCACTCGTCCAGCAGCACGGGAGCGGGTCCGCGCAGGGCGCGCGACAGGTCCGCCGCTGCGACGTCGCGCTGGGTCGGGTCGTCCAGCCGCACGACCGTGCGGGCTCGCTGGAGGGCGCTGCGGGTCTTGCCGACCCCCTTGGCGCCTTCCAGCGCCACGGCGGCCAGGCCGGGCAAGAGCTCGTCGAGCTCACGATCCACGACGCGGGGCGCGTACGGGGCAGGTGAAGACACAAGATCACGCTACCTTTCGCACGACTTCTACGCTACCTTTCGCGGCCCTCCTGGGCTACCAAATGCGGTCCTCCAGCGCAACTCAACGCCGATCACGCCTCCTTCGGCGTGCCCGGCGCGATGCCCGCCAACAGCGCCTCGAACGCCTTCTCGTCCACCACCGGCACCCCGTGCTTGCGCGCGTCGAGCACCTTGCGCACCCTGGCGTCCGGCTCGTTGGTCACCAGGAGCCCGGTGGTGCGGCTGACGCCGTTCATCACGTCCAGGCCGGCGGTGATCGAGCGGGCGATGAGGTCCTCGCGCGGGGTGGTCGTGTCGCCGCTGAAGACGACCTTGGTGCCCTGCACCAGCGCCTCGCCCGGCACCCAGCGCCCCGGGTCGGTGAACGCGCAGGGGGTGCGCGGTGCGGTGGCCGGGCGCCGCCAGCGCCGCTGCGCCGGGGTGGGCGGGTTCTGCAGCAACGGGATCAGCGGCAGGTCGATCCCCTGCTCGGCCGCCTCGCGCAGGGAGGCGCGCAGCACCTCGGTGAGCACGCGGGTGTCGTCGACGGCGTCGTGGGCGCGCTCCTGCGCCACGCCCCAGTGCGCGGCGACGCGGGCGAGGGTGAGGTCCGGCAGCGGCAGGCGCAGCCGCCGGCTCAGCGTCACCGTGCACAGGAAGTGCGGCACGCGGTGCTCGGCGCCGGTGCGCTTGAACTCCTCGTGCAGGAAACCCCAGTCGAAGGGGGCGTTGTGGGCGACGAGCACCCGCCCGGCGAGCAGGTCCGCGAGCTTGCCGACGACGTTCGCGAAGGCGGGGGCGTCGTGCAGCATCTCAGCGCTGATGCCGTGCACGTGGGTGGGCCCGGGGTCGCGACCGGGGTCCACCAGGGAGTCCCACGCACCCTCCACGCGCCCGTCCGCGGCCAGCTGCACCACCGCGACCTGCACGACCCGGTCGGCGGAGGCGTCCATGCCGGTGGTCTCGACGTCCACGACGGCGTAAGGGTGCGGGTAGCGGGCGACGACGTCCGCGGGGAGGGGGTCGGGCGGGTCAGCGGGCGGGGTGTGGGGGAGCACGAGCCCATGATGCGCGCCCGGTCCGACGGGAGTGGAAGCCTCGTTCCCACATGGTACATATACATAGTCCGTATCATGTAGATGTAGATGTAGATGAGGAGCCACCGTGCCCACTCCCGAGGAGGTGCGCGCGGTGCTCGCACTGCTGCGCCGGCACGGCGAGTCGGCCACCGTCGAGGCGAAGGCCGCGACCGGCGGACTGCCGAAGAGCGTCCGCGAGACGCTGAGCGCCTTCGCCAACGACCGCGGTGGGCTGCTGCTCCTCGGCGTGGACGAGGCCACCGGGTTCCGGCCCGCCGACGGCTTCGACGCCCCGCGCACCGCACGGCTCCTCGACGAGACCGCCGCCACGGAGCTGACCCCGCCGCTGCGCCTGGAGATCGACGTGGTCGACGTCGACGGCGCCCCGCTCGTGGCGGCCCGGGTCCCCGAACTGCCCGCCGACCGCAAACCGTGCTGGGTCACCGCGCGCGGCGAGCGCGCCGGCTCCTACACCCGCAGCCACGAGGGCGACCGGCTCCTCACCGACTACGAGACGCAGGCGCTGCGCGGGAACCGCGGCCAGCCGCTGCACGACGTGGAGCCCACCGGGGCCTCGCGCGAGGACCTCGACGACGACGCCGTGGCCGCCCTGCTCGCCCACGTCCGGCGACGCCAGCCCCGGGTGTTCCGCGACGTCCTCGAGGACGTGGCGCTGCAGCGCCTGAACGTCCTGGTCCGCCACGAGGGGCACCTGGTGCCGAGCCTGGCGGGGCTCCTGGCGCTCGGGACGTACCCGCAGCAGTTCCTCCCCCAACTGCACGTCTCCTTCGTCAACATCCCCGCCGCCGACATGGGCTCACTGCCCGTGGACGGGCCGCGCTTCCTGGACAACCAGACGCTCACCGGGCCGCTGCCGGTCGTGGTGGAGGACACCGTCGACGCCGTGGTCCGCAACATGGCTCGGCGTTCCACGGTCACCGGCACCGGGCGCGTCGACACCTACGACTACCCGGTCGAAGCCGTGCGGGAGGCGGTCGTCAACGCCGTCATGCACCGCGACTACGGGCCGCTCAGCCGCGGCACCCAGGTGCAGGTGGAGATGTACCCGGACCGCCTGGAGGTCGTCAGCCCCGGCGGCCTGTTCGGCCCCGTCACCACCGACTCGCTCGGTGAGCTCTCCTCCAGCCGCAACAGCCGGCTCGCCCTGCTGCTCGCGGACGTCCCGTTGCCGGGCACCGACCGGGTGGTGTGCGAGAACCGCGGAAGCGGGATCGCGGTGATGTCGGGCCTGCTGCGGCGCGCCGGGCTGCCCCTGCCGGAGTTCCGCACGAGCCTCACGCGCTTCCGGGTGGTCCTCCGCCGCACACCCGCGGTCGACGACGGGGGAATCGGCTCACGTGGCCGCACCACCGCACCCACCAGCGGCGGACCTGCTGCACCACAGACCTCCCCGACCCGGGCGAAGCAGCAACGCGTGCAGGCGTTGCTCGCCCTGCTCGACGACGGCCGGGAGCACCACGTCGCCGACCTGGCCTCAGCGCTGGGGCTCAACCGCCTCGCCGTCACCCGTTACCTCACCGAGCTCGTCGAACAAGGGCAGGTCGTGGCGACCGCTCCCCCGCGGGACCGGCGACGGCGGTACCGCACACCCTGACGAGCAGCTCCCTCAGACGGGTGCCAGCAGCTCGTGCGCCCCCGGCGTCAGGAGGTGCTCGACCCGGTCCCACGGCACCAGGTACTGCCGGGTGCCGTGCCCACCGAGCTGGTGGTCCTGGAACCAGAACGCGATCCCGTCCTCCCCGGACTGCCACGCCGCCCAGTTCACCTCCTGCGGCGCGAGCCCCTCGGGCTCGGTGACGGGCTGCCCCGCTGCGTCGGCGATCTCCTCCACCACGGGCGCGAGCTCCTCGAACGCCGCGCGCGGGTCGGCGAACACGTCGCCGAGGACCACCGGCCGTTCGCGCTCGATGTCCAGGACGACGGTGGTCACGGACATCGTCGGGTGGGCGGTGCCCTCGGTGAAGTCGACGAACTCCAGCACCACCTGCACGGTGCGCCAGTCGTCGGTGGTGACGGTGCCCTCCCCGGTGAGCAGGCGCGGCGGGTCCCCCTCGAGCACGGTGGCCGCGGCGGCTTCGACCACGTGGTCGGTGGAGGCGGTCACGCGGCGGTTCACCTCGCCGGCCACCGCCGGGCCCGCGGCGCGCGGGACGGTGACGTCCCACGTGAAGGTGCCGTCGGAACCCGTCAGGTGCTCCTCGTCCCACCGCAGCGCCTCGCGCGCGGGGATGGGCTCACCGCTCGACGTGGAGGGGGAGGCTGCGGTGGTCGTACTGCCCGGCGCTTCGGCAGGAGACGCCGGCTCCGCGCCGCACGCGGACGCGGTGATCCCCGCGAGGAGCACCGCGGCGCCCCAGCGCGCCGGGTGGGAGGTGGACATGGCGGGACCCTTCGCCGGGGACGAGAGGTCGGGACCCTACCGAGGCGTGCCCCACTGGCGAGGGGGTTTCCCAGGACGGCCCGCACGCCTGCTTGCGCCCGGCCGACCCCGCGTGCTCCCCTGACGGCCGGACGAGGCGAGGGGGCACGGGCGGTGGGCCGGAGCGAGCGCGGGCACGACGCCGCCGCACCCCCGGAGCCGCCGACGGAACCGCCGACGCAGCCGGTGCTGCTGGTCGCCGACGACCTCTCCGGCGCCGCCGAGGCCGCCCTCGCGCACGGCGGACCGAGCACGCTGCTGCTCGACCCGGGCACCCCCGCGCCGGGCGCGGACGTCCTCGTCGTGGACCTGCACTGCCGCGCCGGCTCGGCCGAGGCCGCCGCCGACGGGCTGCGCCGGGCGCTGGCGCGGCAGGCCACCGGCCCGGGCGGGCACCGGCGGCGGGTGGCGCTGAAGGTGGACTCCCTGCTGCGCGGCCACCTGGCGGCCGCCGTCACCGGCGCGCTCGCCACGGGCGCGCCCGTGGTGCTGGCCCCCGCGCTGCCGGTCGCGGGCCGCACCGTGCGCGGCGGCGTCGTGCACGTCGACGGCGTGCCGCTGCACCGCACCGGCGCCTGGCACGCCGAGCCCACGGCACCGCCGGTGTCCGTGGCCGCCGCCCTCGACGCGGTGCCCGCGCACGTGCTGGACCTGGACGCGGTGCGGTCCCCCACCCCCGCGCTGGCCGCGGCGCTCGCGGCGGCGGCCGCCCGCGGAGCGGTGGCGGTGTGCGACGGCACCGACGACGGCGACCTCGACGCCGTGGTGCGCGCGGCCACCGCCGTCGGCGCGGTGCTCGTCGGCTCCGCCGGCGTGGTCGCCGCCCTCGGCCGCTCCCGGCCCGCGACCCGCGCAGCAGCCCGCCAGGCAGCGCCGCCGGGGGGCGGGGACGTGCTCGTCGTCGTCGGCACCGCTGCCCCGGGCGCCCGCGCGCAGCTGCACGCCCTGCGGCGGGCGGGCGCGCGCGTCGTGGAGCTCAGCGAGGACCCGGCGGCGACGCCCCGGGCGCTGCGGGCGGGGTTGCGCAGCGGGTGCGCGGCGCTGACGCTGCCGCCCGGTCCCGTGGACCCGGCTCGCTCCCGGCACCTCGCCGGCGCGCTCGCGGACGTCGCGCGCGCCGCGGTCACCGCGCACCCGACCCCGCTGCACCTGGCCCTGACCGGCGGGGAGACCGCGCGCGCCGTCCTGGACGCCCTGGGGGTTCGGGTGCTGGAACCCCTGCGGCAGGTGCACCACGGCGCCGTCGTCTCCCGCGCCCCCGGCGGGCGCCTCGTCGCCACCCGCCCCGGCAGCTTCGGCGACGAGGGTTCCCTGCTCGCCCTGGCCCGGGCGCTGGGCGCCCTACCGGGGACCCCCGCACCGCACCTCGACGCCGTCCCGGAACGACAGGAGATCCCCCGATGAGCACCGCCCCCTCCCCCGCCGCCCCCGCGAGCGCGAACCCCGACCCGGGGACGCCGTTCATCGCCGTGACCATGGGCGACGGCGCGGGCGTCGGCCCGGAGGTGACCGTGGGCGCGCTGCTGGACGCGGGGGTTCTCGCGGAGTGCCGCCCCGTCGTCGTCGGCGACGCCGCCCGGTTGCGGCGGGCCGCCCACGCCCTGGGGGTGGACGCGCAGGTCGTCGCGGTGGGTTCCGTGGCCGAGGCGGAGTTCACACCGGGGCGCGTCAACGTCATCGACCTGGGACTGCTGCCGGAGGACCTGCCGTTCGGCGAGGTCTCCCCGGTGGCCGGCGACGCCGCGTACCACTACGTGCGGGTGGCCAGCGAACTGGCGCTGGGCGGTGCGGTGCAGGGGATCTGCACGGCCCCGTTGAACAAGGCGGCCCTGCACGCCGGCGGGCACGTCTTCCCCGGGCACACCGAACTGCTCGCGCGCCTGATGGGCGTGGAGGAGGTGTCGATGATGCTGTCGACGCCGCGGGTGAAGGTCATCCACGTCACCACGCACCTCGGTCTGATCGACGCGATCGCCCGCATCGAACCCGGCCTGGTGGAGCGCACCGTGCGCCGCGGGCACGCCGCGATGGTGCGCTCCGGGGTGGCCGAGCCGCGCATCGGCGTGTGCGCCATCAACCCCCACGCCGGGGAGGGCGGGCTGTTCGGGTACGGCGAGGAGGCCGAGAAGATCACCCCGGCGATCGAGGTGCTGCGGGCCGACGGGATCGACGCGCGCGGCCCGCTGCCCGCCGACACCGCGTTCTTCCTCGCCGGGCGCGGCGACTACGACCTGATCGTCGCGATGTACCACGACCAGGGGCACGGGCCGGTGAAGGTGCTCGGCATCGAGGCCGGGGTGAACATCACCGTCGGACTGCCCGTGATCCGCACCTCCGTCGACCACGGCACCGCGTTCGACATCGCCGGCACCGGCCGCGTCGACGTGCGCAGCATGGTGGAGGCGCTGCACCAGGCGGCGCAGATGTCACCGCGCCCCGGAGCCTGAAACCCGGGCTCCGGGCGCACGGTCCAGGTAGACGCCGTCGCCGGCGGTGCGGGCCCCCGGCGCGCCCACCCGTGACGGACCCGCGCCGCTCCCCTACGGTGAGGGCGTGGTCCCGGCCGACGCCCCCTCCGCCACCGCCGAGCACGGCCCCGGGTCGCCGCCCGCGCTGCTGGAGGCCGCCCTGCACCCCGGCGGCCTGCACCTGCGGCTGGACGGGCCGACCGCCGAGGACCTGCTCGTGGCGCTGTCCCGGGAGGACGCGGTGTGGGAGGACGTCGACGTCCTGCCGGCCGGCTCCAGCGGCGAGGTCCTCGACGTCGAGGCGAGCGCCGGCGACCGGGTGCTGCTGCGCTCCGAGGACGGCACCCGCACCTCCGGCGCCGTGGACGTCGTGGACCCCGACGTGGCCCCGCAGCAGCCGGAGGCGGACGGGGAGGAGCCCGAGGCGGGCACGTCTGACGAGGACGCCACCGAGGGCGAGTCCGAGGCCACCGAACTCGAGGAGGACGCGTCCGAGGACGACGACCCCGAGGGTCGTGAGGCGCTGTGGCAGGTCGCGAGCACCCTGGAGGAGCGTCACGGGGAGTGGAACGCGCACCCCGAGGGGCCGGTGCTGCACGTGCACGGCCGGTTCGGCAACACGTTCCGGGTGGCGGCCGAGGGGATCAGCGCGGGAGCCGGGGACGTCCGCGCCGTGTGCGCGATCTCCTCGCGCGGCGACTACACGCTGCTGGTGGTCGCGGGCCGGGAACTGCTGCGCGCCGAGGAGCGGGCGGGGGTCCCCACGCAGTGGCGCCACTACGACCTGCCCGCGCACCTGGACGCGGCGGCCCTGGCGCAGAACCCGGACGTGGAACGGCGGTGCCGGCGCCCGCAGCGCTCGCCGCTGCTGCCGCCGGAGGGGGCGCTGACGCTGCTGCGCGACGCGGGGATCGACGTGTCCGCTCCCCTGGACCGCTGCAGCGCCTGAACCGGGCTGCGGAGCGGCCGAGCACCCACCGTCGAGGAGGCACCGTTGCCCACCAGTTCCACCACCGGTGACCTGTTCGACCTGGGTCTGCCCGCGCTCGCGCACGGCTGCAACTGCCGCGGTTCGATGGCCGGCGGCATCGCCTTGCAGTTCCAGGAGCGCTGGCCGGAGATGGCGGAGGCGTACCGGCGGCGCTGCCTGGCCGGGGAGTTCCAGCTCGGTGACGTGATGCCGTGGGAGACGCCCGAGGGGTTGATCGTCTACAACCTCGGCACCCAGGTGGAGACGGGCGCGGACGCGCGGCTGAGCGCGATCGACATCGCCGTGCGGGGAGCGCTGGTGGACGCCGAGCGCCGGGGCCTGGGCCGGGTGGGGGTGCCGCGCATCGGGGCGGGCATCGGCGGGTTGGAGTGGGCGGACGTGCGCACGGTTCTGGAGCAGGCCGGGGAGGACTCCCCCGTGGAGCTGGTGGTCGTCACCCGGCCGCGCTGACGGTGCGGGGTGCGGGCGTGCACGACGCCGTGCACGCGGTCCGCGGCGGCGACGACGTCCTCGTGCTCCCACACGCGCACCACGTGCCAGCCGGCCGCCGCGAGCGCGATGTCCGTGTCGCGGTCCCGCGCGGTGATGCTGCTCAGCTTCACCCGCCACCAGGCGGCGTTCGCCCTCGGTGGGTGGACGTGCACCGGGCAGGAGTGCCAGAAGCAGCCGTCGACGAACACCGCCACCCGCGCGCCCCGGAACACCAGGTCCGCGCGGCGCCGCCGGTTCGTGCCCGGCGGCGTGGCGTCGACGAGGTAGCGCAGGCCGCGCCGGTGCAGCTCGCGGCGCAGCGCCAGTTCCGGTGCGGTGTCGCGGCGTCCGGTGCGGCGCATGATGCCGGCCACGGCGGCGCTGGACGCGGGCGGTGCGGGACCGGGTTCCTGCCACGCGCTCACCGGGGCACGCTACGGCCACCGCCCGCCCGCCGGGCGGCCCCGTCCACAGGGGACGACCCGCCGGGGCGCGGCGGTGGGTACCGCGCCCCGGCGGGTGGGGCCTCAGCTGAGCTCGAGGTCCACGTCCACGTCGAGCGCCTCGGCCGACCCGAGCGGCAGCCCCGGCGGGGTGAGGGTGCCGATGGCCTCCTCGACGACGGCCCCGGCCGCGAACGTCGTCGCGTCCTGGAACAGCCCGGCGACGAGCTGGATGGACGTGGGCATGCCGTCGCGGTCCCGCCCGGTCGGCACCGCCAGCGACGGGTGACCGGTCAGGTTCGTCGGCGCCGTGTTCGTCACCATGGTGGTGCCGCGGCCGAGGATGACGTCCTCGGGTTCGGGGTGGTCCAGCAGCTCGGGCGCCACCTGGGGGGTGGTGGGCATCGCCAGCAGCGTCGCCTCGCCCAGTGCCGCCTCGACCTGCTTCGTCAGCGCGTACCGCAGGTTCTGCGCCTTGGCGTGCAGGGTGCCGTGGTACTCGTCCTGCAGGTAGCGGCCGGTGAGCAGCCAGACCTTGTAGAAGGGGGCGAACTCGTCCGCCTCCAGCTTGCGGGTGAGCGCGAAGGCGTGGGCGCGGTTCTCGTCGACGACGCCGCGGTGGCCGAAACCGATGCCGTTGGACTGGTTCATCCCCCACGCCAGCGTGCACAGCAGCGCGGTCTCGATGGACCACGCGTCCTTCCACAACGGGACCGAGACCCGGGTGACCGTGGCGCCGGCCTCCTCCAGGGCGGTCAGGGCCCGCTCGAAGTTCGTCAGCACGTCCGGGTCGCAGATCGTCGGATCGACGGCCTCCTCCACCACGGCGATCGTCATCCCCGCCACCCCCCGGTCGAGGGATTCCACGCAGCGCGTCGGCTCGTTGGCGCCGCGCACCCACTGCGGGTCGCGCTCGTCGTGGCCGGTGAGGACGTCGGTGGCGATGGCGGTCGTCCGCACGGTGCGCGCGATGGGGCAGACGTAGTCGATGGAGTGGTCCATGTGCGTCACGCCGGCCGAGGGGATCGCCCCGTGGGTGGCCTTCAGGCTCACCACCCCGTTGAAGGACGCCGGGATGCGCGCCGAGCCGCCCTGGTCGACCCCCAGGGACAGGTCGACGTGGCCGGAGGCGACCGCCGAACCCGAGCCCCCGGAGGACCCGCCGGCCGAGCGGGTGCGGTCGTGCGGGTTGCGGGCCGGGGCGAAGAACGCCGACTCCCCGGTTCCCGAGGAGGAGAAGTCGTCGAGGTTCAGCTTGCCGACGAGGGTGCCGCCGGCGTCCAGCAGCCGTTCCACCGCCACCGCGTCCGAGGTGGGGGTGTAGGGGGCGACACGGGAACCGTTGGTCAGCGGCACTCCCGCCACCGCCAGGTTGTCCTTGGCCCCGAAGCGCATCCCGGCGAGCGGGCCGTCCGGTGCGCCCGGCACCAGGCACCGGCGCACGAAAGCGTTGAACGGGTCCTCCTCCGGCGTGGGCCGGCGTCCCGGGTCACGGGTGGTCCACTTCAGCGGGGCGTGGTCGAAGGGCAGTTCGTCGAGGCGGTCGATGGACGACAGCACCCCTTCGAGGACACCGGCGTACATCTCCGCCTCGGCGTCGGTCAGGTGCAGGAACTCGGCGGCGCCGGCCTCCTTGACCTGCTGGGCGGTCGGCTTGCGGATGAATCCGCGCAGTCGCGTGCTCGTGGGTTCCACGGTTTCCTCCTGGGTCCGGCGGGTCAGGCGAACGGGGTGAAGATGAGCTGCGGTTCCTCCTCCTTGACCATGGGGACGGCGTACATGGCGTCGATCTGCGTGCGAACGTCCGGGTAGGAGCGGACGATCGCGTCGAACTCCTCCGGGGTGACGGTCAGGCCGGCGGCGGTCAGCAGGACCTCGACGGACGTCTTCGGGTCGGTGGTGGTGCTCACGCGGCGACCTCCAGGGTCATGGCGGGGACGGCGAGGTGGTGGGTGGTGATGCGCTGGTAGGCGTCGGCGGCCTGGAAGACGGTCGCCTCCTCGAAGGGGCGGCCGGCGATCTGCAGGCCGAGCGGCAGGCCGGTGGAGGTGAACCCCATCGGGATCGACATGGCGGGCAGCCCGACGGCGTTGAAGTAGGGGGTGAGGACGGTGGCCATGACGAGGTCGAAGTCCAGGCCCTCCAGGAGCGGGGCGGCGATCGTCGTGGTGGGCGTCAGCAGCAGGTCGACGTCGGTCATGAGTTCCGTGGTCGCCTTGACCGTCGCACGGCGCACGCGCTGCGCCTGCACGTAGTCGGCGGCCGAGAAGAGCGCCCCCTTGACGATCGCCATCCGGGTCGGGGCGCCGTAGTCGGCCCACCGGGCCTGCAGGTCCCCGCGGTGGTAGGCGAACGCCTCCGCGCAGAACCCGTACGCCGTCGCCGTCATGGCCTCGGCGAAGTTCGGCAGCGCCACCTCCACGACGTCGGCGCCGGCGGCTGCCAGCACGTCCACGGCGGCGCGGAACGCGGCGGCGTTCTCCGGGTCGAAGCCCGGGGTGTCGAGCAGGTGGGTGGCCACGCCGATCCGCAGGCCGGTGACGTCGCCGGTGAGGGCCGCGAGGTAGTCGGGCACGTCGACGTCGGCGGTCGTCGGGTCGGACGGGTGGGCACCGGCCATGACGCCGAGCATGAGCGCGCAGTCGCGCGCCGAGCGGGCCATGGGGCCGACGTGGTCGTAGGAGAACCCCAGCGGGGTGCAGCCGGACTTCGGCACCCGGCCGAACGTCTGCTTCATGCCGCTGATCCCGCACAGGGCGGCCGGGTAGCGCACCGAGCCGCCGGTGTCGGTGCCCAGGCCGCCGAGGAACAGGCCCGCGGCGACGCCGTTGCCGGTCCCCGAGCTGGAGCCGCCGGTCCAGCGCTCGGTGTCCCACGGGTTGCGCGGGATCGGGAACGGCTTGGACGGGTCCGGGCAGCCGACCGCGTACTCCATGGTCGTGGTCTTGCCGGTGACGATCCCGCCGGCCGCCTTCAGCCGCGCCACGACCACCGCATCGCCCTGCTCGCCGAACGCGGGGTCCATGACGAGGCTCTGCGACGTGGTGGGGGTCCCCTCGACGGAGAGGATGTCCTTGATGCCCAGCGGGATCCCCGCCAGCGGTCCGGGGTCGTCCCCCGCGGCGAGGGCGGCGTCGACCGCGGCGGCCGCCTCCAGGGCAGCCTCGTCGGTGCGGTGCAGGTACACCCCGAGCGTGGCGTCGAGGGCGTCGGCCCGGGCGATCGACGTGCGCACCAGGTCGAGCGCCGTGGTGGTCCCGGCGCGCAGGGCGGCGGCGGCGTCGGTGATGGTGAGCAGCTCGGCGGCGGGGGTCGTGGCGACGGCGGTCAGGGGTTCGGTGGCGGTCATGCGGGCGCTCCAGCGGTCGAGGGGGCGGTGGCGTGCAGGGGTCCTTCGGCGGGCCTGGTCAGGTGGTGGGTGGTGGCGGCCTGGAAGGCGGAGGCGAGGGCGAGCAGGAGGGGTTCGTCGTGCGGGCGGCCGGCGAGCTGCACGCTCGTGGGCAGGCCGTCGACGAGCGGTCCGGGCACCACGAGGGCGGGGCTGCCGGAGTAGTTGAACGGCACGGTCACGCGGCTGGCGACGTCGAGCCAGTCGACGAGGCCGTCGCCGGTGTCCACGAGCATGTCCGCGAGCTTCGGCGGGGTGGTCGTGGCCGCCGGGGTGACGAACGCGTCGAGACCGGCGGCCGCCATCACGGAGTCCAGCTGCTGCTGGAACACCGCCCGGTAGCGCAGCGCCTTGAGGTAGTCCGCGGCGTGCACGTACGGGGTGGCGGCGAGGATCCCGGCGCCCATGGCGTCGCGGTCCTCGATGAGGTGGGCGACGTCGGCGTGCAGCGACAGCATCTCCGCGTAGATGACGGTCCAGCTCGCGGCGGCGATGACGTCGACCTCCTCGAGCTCGACGTCGACGACCTCCACGCCCGTGCCCGCCAGTTCCCCCAGGGCGGACTCGTACGCGGCGCCGACGGCGGGGTGCATCCGCTCCTCGAACCACCCGCGCAACCGGCCGACCCGGCGGCCGGCGACGCTCGCGCCGATCGCCGCGGTGTGGTCGGGCACCGGGCGGGCGGAGCTCGTGGGGTCCCCGGCGCTGGCACCGCTGACGACGTCCATCACCAGAGCGGCGTCGGCGGCGGAGCGCGTCATCGGCCCGGCGTGGTCCATCGTCCACGACATCCCCATGACGCCGTCGCGGGGAACCCGGCCGTAGGTGGGTTTCAGCCCCGTCAGGCCGCAGTAGCTGCTGGGGATGCGGATCGAGCCGCCGGTGTCGGTGCCGATGGCCAGCGGCAGCATGCGGGCGGCGACGGCGGATCCCGACCCGGACGAGGATCCCCCCGTGGTCCGCTCCACGTCCCACGGGTTCCGGCACGGCCCGAACGTGCGGTTCTGCGCGCCACCGCACGCGAACTCGAAGGTGTGCAGCTTGGCGAGCAGGACGCCGCCCGCCTCGCGCAGCCGGGCGGCGAGCGTGGCGTCGGTCGTGGGGACGTGGTCGGCGTACAGGGCCGAACCGCCCGTGGTGCGGATCCCGGCGGTCGCGACGATGTCCTTCAGCCCGTACGGCACACCCTCCAGCGGCCGGGCGGTGCCGGCCGCCCAGCGCTCCGCGCTGCGTCCGGCGGCAGCCAGGGCGTCCTCCTCCAGCGGGGTGAGCACGGCGTTGAGGACGGGGTCCACCGCGGCGACGCGGTCCAGGCAGTCCTGCACCGCCTCCACGGGGGACGCCTCCCCGCTCGCGTAGAGGGCGAGCAGCTCGGTGGCGGTCAGGTCGGAGAGGTTCACGCGCGCACCTCCCCCGTGGCGTCGAGCCGGCGCAGCGCGTGCGCGGGTTCGATGACCTCGCCGACGTAGGCGAGCGGTTTCGCGCGCAGCGCGAGGAGCGCGGGGCGCATCGCGAGGGTCTGCGCCAGGCCGGCGGCGCGGCGCTCGTCGGTCCAGTCCAGCCCCTGGTCCGCGGCCATCGCGTCGACGAGGGCCCGGTCCGGCAGGGGACCGGGGTTGTCGGGTGCGCCGGGTGTGGTCATGGCAGTGCCTCCTCCGGTGTGGTTGCTGCGGTGCGTGGTGCGGTCTTCGGGACGAGGTGGGCGGTGGGGACCCGGTGGTCCGCGGCCGGCCGGGGCCGGACGGCGAGCGCGAGCGCACCGGTGGCGAGCAGCGGCACGGTCCACAGCCCCAGGGCCGTCGCGGGTCCGGTGAGTGCGAGCAGCCCCGCGACGAGGGCGCCGAGCAGCAGCCCGGTGTCGCACGCGATCCGGTACCAGCCGAACGCGCTCTCCAGCTGCTGGGCGGTGTCCAGGACCAGCGCCGCGGGGAGCACCCAGGTCGCCCCGACGGTCACGCCGAGCGCGGCGCACCCGAGGACGAACGTCAGGGCCGTCGTGCCCAGGCCGATGAGGGTCAGGGCGACCAGGCCCCAGGCGCAGGCCACCGCCATCGCGGCGCGCCGGTCCAGCCGCGGGGGCAGCCGGGACGCGGCGAGCATCGCCAGGACGTCGGCCACCCCCAGGGCGGTGAGCGCTACCAGGAGCGTCCCGGTGCCCAGGCCGTCGCCGGCGCCGACGAGGGGGACGATCGTCACGGCCAGCCCGCTGCGGGTGGCCTGGCCGGCGCCGCTGAGCAGCAGCAGCCGCCGGGGCGGGCGGGGGCCGTGCCGTTCGGGCAGCCCCAGCCGGGGCCGGTGCGCGTTCGGCTCGCCGCGCACCGCCGCGGCGGCGAGGACCGCTGCCGCGCCGGCGACCGCGGCCGCCGCGGTGAACGTCGCGGTCACGAGGTCACCGCCGGCGAGGGCGACGGCGAGGGCCGCGACCGGGCCGGCGGCGATCCCGGCGAACCACGCCGCCTGGAAGGAGCCGAACCCGGCGCCCCCGCCGGCTCGGCCCCGGCGGGAGGTCAGCGCATACCCGGCCGCCCCGGTGAGCAGTGCCACCCCGGCGCCCTGCAGGGCGCGTCCGGCGAGGAGCATCGGGTAGG
Source organism: Kineococcus sp. G2 (assembly GCF_037154035.1). Taxonomy (NCBI): domain Bacteria; kingdom Bacillati; phylum Actinomycetota; class Actinomycetes; order Kineosporiales; family Kineosporiaceae; genus Kineococcus; species Kineococcus sp. G2. The sequence continues at coordinate 31,094 of NZ_JBBBEM010000123.1, forward strand.
CCGCCAGTGCGGCGAGGCCCGCACCCGCGGCGCACAGGGCGAGCGAGGCGGTCACGGTGCGGCGCAGCGGCAGCCTCGGGATCCAGCGGCTCCCGAGGAGGCCGAGCACGACCACCGGCACCTGCAGGGCCGCGACCGCCGCACCGGCGCCGAAGGCGGTGGCACCGAGGTCGACGGCCAGCACCGGGACGAGGGGGCCGGTGAGACCCAGGGCGAGGCCCGACCCGGCGGTGACGACCAGCAGGGTGGTGCGCCGCTGCGCCGCGAGGTTCACTCGACCGTCACGTCGGTGACGTCGACGAACCAGGACTGCGGTTCCACGAACCCCTCGACGTTCGCGGCGAGGACGCGCGGGTTGCGGTCGTTGACCACGAACAGCCAGGGCGCCTGCTCGGTGATGACCGCCGACGCCTGCGCGTACAGGTCGCTGCGGCCGGCCTCGTCGAGGGTCTCCTTGGCCTGCTGGAACAGCGCCTCCACCTGCGGGTCGTGCCAGCCGGTGACGTTGGTGACGCCGGTGCCGAGCCAGTTGTTCCAGAAACCCTCCTGCTGGAACGACAGGCTGATGTTGATGGCGCTGGCTCCTCCGGGGATGCTGCCGACGAAGTAGTCGGTGAGCATGGAGGCCCACTCGATGGGCTGCAGCTCGACGGTGATGCCGACGGCGGCGAGGTCGCGTTGCAGGGCCTCGTTCATCGGCCCCGGGATCATGTTGCCGGACCCGCTCGTCGGGTACGACAGGGTGGCGGTGACGCCATCGGCGTACCCGGCGTCGGCGAGCAACTGCCGGGCCCGGTCGGGGTCGTAGCCGTACAGGTCGTTCTCGGGGCGGTAGGCGGCGTTCGCCTTCGGGCACACCTGCAGGGCGGGTTCAGCGGTGCCCTGCAGGACGTTGTCGCACAGCGACTGCCGGTCGATGGCGTAGTTCGCGGCCTGCCGGACGCGCACGTCGTTCCACGGCGCCTGCGTGGTGTCGAAGCACCAGGGCCACACGTGGTCGTAGCTGTTCGTCTCGACCTGGAACCCCGCCTGCTCCAGCGACGGCACGTCGTCCGGCGGGGGGACCTCGATCCAGTTGACCTCACCGGAGCGCAGGGCGGCGACGCGGGTGGTGGTGTCCGGGATGGGGCGCAGGATGAGCGTGTCGACCGCCGGCGCACCGCCCCAGTAGTCGGCGTTCGCCGCCAGCTGCAGGCTCTGGCCACGCTCGGCGCTGACGAACGTGAACGGGCCCGTGCCGACGGGTCCCTGCCCGAACCCGTCGTTGCCGGCCTCCTGGATCGCGGTGGGCGAGCCCATGTAGACGGTGGTGAGGTCGGAGGGCAGGTAGGCCCAAGGGCCCGCGCAGTCGATGCGGAGCGTGAACTCGTCGACCGCGGTGGCCGCGGCGATGCCCGCGATGGACAGCCCCGCCTGGCCGTTGAGCTCCTGGTAGAAGAACTCGAAGGACGGGTCGGTGTAACGGCGCAGGTTGAACACGGCGGCGTCGGCGTTCCAGGGGGTGCCGTCGTGGAAGCTCACCCCCTGGCGCAGCGTGAACGTCCAGGAATCGCCGGCCTCGTTCGGCTCCCAGCTCTCGGCGAGCCCGGGCACCACGGGGGGGATGACGCTCCCGTCGGTGAGGTCGAAGCGGGTGAGGCCGTCGTAGAGCTGGTTGGCGACGAACCGCAGGCCCTCGTACCCCTCGTTCTGGGCCATGCCCGTGTCCAGCAGGGGGATGTCGCTGGCCGTCATGCCGATGACGAGCGTGCCCGCCCCCTGGCTGCCGCCGCCCTCGCTGGCCGCCCCCGGTGCCGAGCAGGCGGCGGCGAGGGTGCTGAAGCCGGCGAGGGACGCGAGGAGGACGTTGCGGCGGGTCGCCCCCGCCGCGGCGGGGAGCGGTTCGGGGGTGGACGGCGCGGTGTGGGCCACGGGTGTTCCTCTCTGGCGCTGAGCCGGTGCTCAGGCCGGGGACGGAGCGGCGAGGGCGGGAGGGGACGTGAGGTTGAGGTGGCAGGCGGCCAGCGAGCCGGCCGGGGTCACCTCCAGCAGGGGGCGGTCGGCGGCGCACTTGTCCATCACCCAGGGGCACCGGGTGCGGAAGGTGCACCCGGAGGGCGGGTCGGCGGGGTCGGGTGGCTCCCCGGTGAGGACGATCCGCTCGCCGGGTGCGCCGGGCGCCGACGACAGCAGCGCCCTGGTGTAGGGGTGGGCGGGGTCGCGGTAGAGGGAACCCGCCGTGGCCTGCTCCACGACGCGCCCCAGGTACATGACGAGCACGCGGTCGCTGATGTGCTCGACGACGGACAGGTCGTGGGAGATGAACAGGTAGGAGACGCCGAGGTCCGCCTGCAGCTCCGCGAGCAGGTTGAGCACCTGCGCCTGCACGGACTTGTCCAGCGCGGAGACCGCCTCGTCGCAGACGACGAGGTCGGGGCCGGTGACGAGGGCGCGGGCGATCGCGGCCCGCTGCAGCTGCCCGCCGGACAGCTCGTGCGGGTAGGAGTCGCCCTGCTCGGCCCGCAGACCGCAGCGGACGAGCATGTCGTCGACGGTGGAGCGCCAGGTGCGGCGGGCGACGCCGTGCGCGCGGAGGTTGAACTCCAGGGAGGAGCGGACGGTCAACCGGGGGTTGAACGACGTCTGCGGGTTCTGCGGCACCAGCTGCAGGCGACGGCGGACCTCCTTCAGGTCCCGGCCGTGGGCGCGCAGCACGTCGGTGCCCGCGAAGGTCACCGCGCCCCGGTCGGGTTGGAGCAGCCGCAGGACCATCTTGGCGGTGGTGGACTTCCCGCACCCGGACTCCCCCACCACGCCCAGGGTCTCGCCGCGGGCGACGGTGAAGCTGACGTCGTCGGCGGCGCGGGTGCCGTTGGGGAACGTCTTGGCCAGGTCGACGACGTCGAGGAGCTTCTCCCCCGCCGGGCCGGGCGCGCCCGCGGGGCTCACGCCGCCACCACCGGGTTCGCGACCGGGCAGGCGGCCCGGTGGCCGTCGGCGACCGGCAGCAGCGCGGGGGGCTGCGTCCGGCAGGATTCCTCGGCGAGTGCGCACCGGTCGGCGAAGGAGCAGCCGTGGAAGCCGGTGCCGGCGACGGGCGGGGACCCGGGGATCGCCTTGAGGTGCCCGCGTTCGCTCGTGGGCCGGGGGATGGCGTCGAGCAGGGCCTGCGTGTAGGGGTGCCGGGGGTTCTCCAGGACCTGCTGCGCGGGTCCCTCCTCGACGATGGAACCGGCGTACATCACCGCGACCCGGTCGGCGACGTCGGCCGCGACGGACACGTCGTGGGTGACGAGCAGCAGGGCGGTGCCGAGCCGTTCCTGCAGGTCGCCGAACAGGTCGAGGATCTGGGACTGCACCGTGACGTCGAGGGCGGTGGTGGGCTCGTCGGCGAGCAGGACGACGGGGTCGCAGGCGACGGCGATCGCGATGGCGACGCGCTGGCGCATGCCGCCGGAGAGCTCGTGCGGGTGGGAGCCGGCGACCCGCGCGGGGCTGGGGATGCCCACCAGGGCGAGGAGTTCCAGCGCCCGGGCACGGGCGGCCCTGCGGTCGTCGACCACGCCGTGCAGGCGCAGGACCTGCTCGAGCTGCCGGCCCACCGGGCGCAGCGGGTCCAGGGAACCGTTGGGGTCCTGCGGGACCATCGCGATCGTCCGTCCGCGCACGGCGCGCACGGCCGCGGGGTCCAGCTGCATCAGGTCCTCCTCGCCGAGCACCACGCTGCCGGTGTGCCGGGCGGAGGAGCCGTACAGCCGCAGGATCGAGCGGATCGTCACCGACTTGCCGCTGCCGCTCTCCCCGAGCAGCACCAGCGACTCACCGGGACCGACGCTCACGTCGACGCCGCGCACGGCGAGGACCTGTCGGCCGCCGCGGTCGAAGGTGGTGGTCAGCCCGGTGACCTCCAGGGTCGGGCCGGCGGTGGGCGCCGGTGCGCCCGGCCGGGCGGGGGCGGTGCCGGGGGTCTCGGTGGGGCTGGTCACGAGGCGTCCGTCCTCACGTTGAAGAAGTCGCGGAGGCCGTCGCCGAGGACGTTGAACGCCACGGAGACGACGAGGATCGCGACGGCGGGCACGAGCAGGAGCAGTGGTGCGGTGAACAGGTACTGCTGCATCTCGCTGACCATCACTCCCCACTCGGCCGTCGGCGGGGAGACGCCGAGACCGAGGTAGCTCAGCCCGGCCGCGTAGACGATGGACAGGCCGACCAGCGCGGTGGCGTAGACGGCGACGCCGGGGGCCACGTTCGGCAGGACCTGCCGCAGGGCGATCGACACCCGGCCCGCGCCGGAGACCTGGGCCGCCGCCATGAAGTCGGCGGACTTGATGCGCATCGCCTCGGACTCGGTCACCCGCGCCACCGGGGGGACGAGGATGACGGCCAGCGCGATGATCGCGTTGCTGATGCCCGACCCGAGCGCGGCGGCGATGGCGATGGCCAGCAGCACGGCGGGGAAGGCGTAGAGCACGTCGAGCGACCGCATGACGAAGGTGTGCACCCTCGGGTGGCCGAGGGCGGCGACCAGTCCGAGGACGATCCCGACGGCTGCGGCGAAGACCACCGGCAGCAGGCCGGCGAGCAGGGAGGGCCGGGCTCCGTGCAGCAGGCGCGTGAGGACGTCGCGACCCTGCCCGTCGGTGCCGAGCAGGTGCCCCGGGGAGCCGATCGGCTGGAGGCGTGCCGCGAGGTCGCCCTCCAGCGGCCCGTAGGGCGAGATCAGCGGGGCGAGCAGCGTGAGCGCCGCGACGACGGCGAGCACGACGGCGGACACCAGGGCCGGTGCGGGGAGCCGGCGCGAGCGCCGGGCGGTGCGGGGCCGGCTGACCGCGGCCGGGGCGAGCGCAGGTGCTTGGGTGGTCATGGTTCCTCCTGGCGGTGGGGCGGCAGGCGGGTCCTCGGTGGTTCCCGGGTGATCCCCGGGCAGGACGGACCGTCCGGTCCGGTGGGACCGGCGCGAGGAGTTCTCCGGGGAGGTGCGCGGGTGGGGGGCTACGCGCGGACCCGGGGGTCGATGAGGCTGTGCAGCAGGTCGACGACGACGTTGATGAGGACGAAGGCGAACGCCGCCACCATGACGCCGGACTGGATGACCGCCAGGTCGCGCTTGGAGATGGAGTCGAACACGAGCTGGCCGAGGCCGGGCCAGGAGAACACCGTCTCGACGAAGACGACACCGCCGAGCAGGTACCCGACCTGCAGGCCCGCCACCGTCAACAGGGTGGGGGTGGTGTTGTGGAAGGCGTGCCACAGGATGCGGCGCTCGCTGAGCCCACGGGCCCGGTAGGAGTCGATGAAGTCCATGCTCATCACGTCCAGGACGGTCGAGCGGAACATGCGGGCGATGATCCCCGCCGGCACCAGGGCCGCCGTGATCCCGGGCAGGACGAGGTGCCAGAGCAGGTCGCCCCACGTGCCCCCGCCGATCGCGGAGTACATCCCCGACACCGGGAACCACCCGGTGCCGTTGGCGAGCACGATGATGAGCAGCAGACCGATCGTGTACTGCGGGGTGGAGATGCTGAACAGCGCCAGGGCGTTGCTGACGGTCGCCGCCACCCTCCCCCGCCGCAGGGCCGCCACCGCGCCGAGCACCAGGCCCAGGACGACGGCCAGCACGGCGGAGAACGCGGTCAGCCACAGCGTGTTGACGAACGCGTCGGTCACCAGTTCCAGGACCGGGCGCTGCTGGGCGATGGACTGGCCGAGGTCGCCCTGGAGCATCGCGGCGAGCCAGCTCAGGTACTGCACCGGCAGCGGCCGGTCCAGACCGAGCCGAGCCGTGAGCGCCTCGCGCGCCTCCGGGGTGCTCGTGGGCCCGAGCATGCTCGCCACCGGGTCGCCGGGGATGATCTTGATGGTGGTGAACACCACGAGCGAGACGCCGAGCAGGATCGGCACGCTCAGCAGCAGTCGTCGTGCGAGGAACTTCGTCACTGTCGACCCCTCTTCCTCGGCATGCGGGAGACCAGAGCGAGCTTGTCGCTGCGCAACCGCCCGAAACCCATCTCGACGGGCCGGCCGGAACCGTCCAGGCTGATCCGGCGGAACAGCATCACCGCCCGGCCGGCGGGCAGGCCCAGCCGGAGCGCCGTGGGACCGTCGGCGTTCACCGCCTCGAACGCGATCTCGGCACTGCCCAGGTCCACCCCGCAGTTCTCCATGTGCTGGTAGTAGTCACCGGTGAACGTGCTGCCCTGCATGCCTCGTGCGTCGGACTCCCGCACGTAGCTGGAGGCGATGTGGTAGATCGCACCGTCCACGTGCATCTCGACGTCCAGGTGCCGCACCAGTTCGGTGGTGGAGATCTGCAGACCGGCGGCGATGGGTCCGGGAGCGGGCATCACGTCGACGACGGAGAGGCGACCGGTCACCGTGCGCTCGCGCCGGTAGTGCCGGCCGATGTCCGCGCTGAGCGTGTCCAGCGGGTGCATGGCCTGCCGGTCGACCAGGTAGGTGCCCGTCCCCTGCCGACGTTCCACCAACCCCTCGGTGCGCAGCATCTGCAGCGCACCGCGCACGACGCTGCGGGTGGTGCCGTACTCGAGCATGAGCTCGTGCTCACCCGGGAGCACGGAACCGGCGTCGAAACGGCCACGACGGATGTCCTCCCGGAGCAGGTCCCGGACGAGGACCACCCGGGGGTCCGTGAGGGGCTGCGGTGGGGCGGGAACCGCCGTCGCGATGGGCATGACCGAACGTTGGCCCGCGGGAGTTTCTATCGAATGTCTCGTCCGTGACGAGGAAGTTACGCCGCCCAGGAGCACCGCCACCCGCCCCTGACCTGCGAAGACGCTGCGCAGCGACGTCGATCGGCCGAGAACTGGCAGGACACGGCCCGCTTCGCCCGATCGGGTGGTGTCTGCTCAGGCTGCCGTGGCGGCGTGCCGAGGAACCGGCGTGGTCCCCCCCTCCTCCGTGCAGTCCGCCGGCCGCGGCGCCGCCGAGCAGGCGCGCAGGCACGCCGCGCGCGCCGAGGAGCTGCGCCGTGAACTGGCGCGGGTGGAGCGCGAGCAGCGCAACTGGGAGGCCGGGGCGGAGGGTGAACGCCTCGTCGCCGAAGCCCTCGCCGTCCTGGAGGCGGACGGCTGGACGGTCCTGCACGACGTGCGCTGGCCGGGCCGGCAGCGCGCCAACCTGGACCACGTCGCGATCGGCCCCGGCGGCGTCGTGGTGATCGACAGCAAGAACTGGACCGGTGCGGTGTCGTTCCGCGAGGACGAGCTGCGCGTCGGGAACCGGTCGATGGCGAAGGAGCTCACCGGGGTCGCGGCGGCGACCGCTGCCGTGACGGCGCTCGTGCCCGCCCGGCACCGCCGCGACGTGCTCGGGGTGCTGTGCCTGGTGCAGCAGCCCGTCGCCGCCCGCGAGGTGGGCGCGATCACCGTCGTCGGCCGCACCGCCGTCGTGGAGCTGCTGCGGGCCCTGCCGCCGGTGCTGACCGCGGGCGACGTCGCCCGCACCGCCCGCACCCTCGCGGCGGAGCTCGCGGGCCCCTCGTCCGGCGAGACACTCACCACCGCCGACGTGCCCGCGCCACGGTCGGCGCCGCGGCGCTCGGTACCGCAGCGTCAGGCGCGGCGGGCACCCCGCAGGACGGCACGGCGGCGGCACCCCGTGCTCCGGGCGCTGCTGCGCGCCGCGCTGGCCGTGGTGGCCCTCCTCGTGGCCCTGGCACTGGTCCAGAGCACCGCCGAGTCGCTCACCGAGCAGCTGCGGCAGCTCCCGGCGGGCACGCAGCAGCCGGCCACCGGCCCGTGACCCGCACCCGCGGGATCACGAGGTGATCGGGTCCGTCAGAGCTTGTCGAGCTTGAGCCCGTTCACGGACCGCTGCTCACCGGAGGAGAAGCGCACGTTGACCCAGCCGTCGGCTTCGGTGGAGGAGACGGTGCCCAGGCCGAACCGGTCGTGGGTGACGCGGTCGCCGGGGGCGAAGTCGTCCGCCTTCGGCTGGGGCGGTGCGGGCTGGAACGGGCTGGTCGGGAGGTGACGCCGGGTCGCACTCGCACGTGGTGACATGTCTCGAGTGTCCCCCAGGTCCGCGGCCCTGGGAACCACCGTCACCCGTTGGACCGGTCCGGTCCCTCAGTGCCCCTTGAAGGCCTCCGCCAGCCACCACGCACCGCCGTCGCTCGCGATCTTCGCGTCGACCACGAGCGGAGCGGTGCGGGGACCCGCCAGCCACACGTCGAGGGCGTCGAGGTCGGCGACCGTGCGGACGACGACGCCGTCGGCGCCGTACCCGCGGGCGATCGCCGCGAAGTCCGTGTCGGGGAAGGTCACGGTGGAGGTGTCCGCGCCGGTGGGGCCGAAGTGGTGCACCTCCGCGCCGTAGGCGGCGTCGTCGTAGACCACCACCACCAGCGGCAACCCCAGGCGCACCGCGGTCTCCAGCTCGGCGGCCGCCATGAGCAGCCCGCCGTCACCCGTGCCCAGCACGGGCAGCCGGTCCGGGCGCGCCAGCGCCGCACCGATCGCCGTGGCCAGGCCGAGACCGACGGACTGGAACGCCTGCGTGAAGCAGAACCCCTGCTCGTCGGGCACCGACAGGTAGGCGCTGGGGTACCCCATGAAGTTGCCGGAGTCCACGGCGACGACCCGCTCGGCGGGCAGGCGCCGGTCCAGCTCCCGGCTGAGGACCCGCGGGTCGATCGCCGTGGCGGTGGACAGGTCGTCGACCTCCACGTCCACCCACCGGCCCTCGCGGGCGATGCGCCCGGCGACCTGCGCGGTGCGGTACCCCGTGGCGGGTTCCGCGGGCAGTTCAGCCAGCAGCGCGGCGGCCGTCTGCGCCACGTCCCCGAGCACGCCGAGGTCGACCGGCCGGTTCACCCCCAGCGCGGCGTCCTCCAGGTCGACCTGCACGACACGGGCACCGTCACCGATCAGGGTGCCGTGCCGCATCGTCCACATGTTCAGCGTGCACCCCCACCCGACGACCAGGTCCGCGCCGCGCACGAGGTCAGCGGTGGTGGGTGAGGAGAAACCCCCGGAGATCCCCAGGTCGAACTGCTCGCCGTGGAACAGGCCGTTCGCGACGGCCGACGTCGCCAGCAGCGCCCCGCAGCGGGCGGCGAGTTCCCGCAGCACCGGCCCGGCGGAGCGTGCCCCGCGGCCGGCGACGAACACCGGCCGCTCGGCGGCGCGCAGCAGCGCGGCGAACTCCGCCACCGACCGGCGCCCCGGACGCATCGGCTCGGACACGGGGATCGGGGGAACCCTTCCCGGCGTGCCGTCCGGAACCGGTTGCGCCTGCACGTCCAGCGGAAGGTTCAGCACGACGGTGCGGCGCTCGTTGCGCGCCGTCCGCACCGCCCGCACCACGTCCGCGAGCGCGCTGGACGCCGAGTGCACCCGCTCGGGCACCGCGCCCACGCTGCGGGCCAGTGCGTCCTGGTCGATGCGGAAGTTCGACCGGACGGCGGCACCGGCCGTGTCGGCGGTCAGCACGAGCAGCGGCGTGCGGGACTTGGCGGCCTCCGCGACCCCGGTGACCGCGTTCGTCAAACCGCACCCCTGGTGGGTGGTGACCACGGCGAGTTCCCCGCTGGTGCGGGCGTACGCATCGGCCATCGTCGCCGCACCGCCCTCGTGACGGGCCGCGGTGAACGGCACGCCGTGCTCCACGAGGGCGTTCGTGACGGCGAAGTTCCCGCTGCCGACGACACCGAACGCCCGGGCGACGCCGAGCTGCGCGAGCGCCCGGCCGACCAGTTCCGCGACGGTCGGGTCCCCCACCGTCAGGACCGCTCGACGAGCGCGAACACGCGCGCCGGGCTGCCCGTGCCCCCCACCACGGGCAGCGGCGCGACGACCACCACGGCTCCCGTGACCGGCAACCGGTCGAGGTTCTGCAGCTGCGTCAGGCCGTACTTGTCGGCCCCCAGCAGGAAGTGGTGCGCGGGGAACAACGGGTCGAAACCACCCGCGGCTCCGGCGTCGATGCCGACGGTCTCCACGCCGTACCCGGACAGCTGCGTCTCCTCCGCCAGCCAGCGCGCGCCCGCCACGGAGATCCCCGGGGTGTGCGGGCCGGACTCGTCGGCATTGAGGAACTCCTCCTGCGATCCCGCGCGCGAACTCCAGCCGGTGCGGAAGAACAGCCACCCGCCGGCGGGGAACCTCCCGTGCTCGGCCTCCCACGCCCGCAGGTGCTCCGGTTCCAGCAGGAAGTCCGGGTCCGCCTGCGCCTCGGCGGTCTTGTCGACCACGGCGACGGGGCCGACGAGCCGGGCCGGTGCGATGCGGTCCACCGACAGCCCGTCCCGGCCGGTGATCCAGTGCACGGGCGCGTCGAGGTGGGTCCCGGTGTGCTCACCGGTGTGGATGTCGTTCCACGCCCACCCGGGCCCCGCCTCGTCGAAGTCGCTGACCTTCTCCAGGCTCAGCGGGATCGTGTTGGCGAACGGGGCGGGCAGCTGCAGCACCGGGGTGTCCGGGCTCAGCGGCGCCGTCAGGTCGACCAGTTCCACGTCGCCGGTGGACAGGGCGGACAGCAGGGTGGACAGCGTGCTCACGATCGGCCTCCCGGGGCTCTGGGTGGGCGCATCGTGGCAGAGGCGGGTGCGACGGCGGGCACCGCCGACCGTCAGGCCGCCTCGGGGACCGCCGCCGGCACGCACAGCCGCCAGCCGTCGCCGTGCCGCTGCACGTCCGCCACCACCACGTCGCCGGAGGCCGCCGACGCGTGCAGGGTGGCGAGCGCCAGCACCGACCCGTTCGGAGCCCGCACCCCCAGCACCAGCGGCCCCACCTCGGCGAGCCCCGTCCCCGCCGGCGGTGCGGCGAGGACCACCACCCGGTGCACGTCGCCCGGTGAGGCGTCCAGGTGCAGCCACACCTCCGCCTCCCCGGCGGTGTCCACGTCCAGCACGACGGTGCCGTCCAGGGAGGCGCGGGTGGTGCTCAGCGCGGCCCCCAGCGGCAGGCCGAGCGCGTCGAAGCGCTGCACGCCGACCTGGACGCGGTGCGCGGCGCGCGCCCACCGCACGTCCAGCAGCCACGGGCGCCCGCTCGGCGGCAGGTCCAGCACGTCCCCGGCTGCGAGGACGCGCCGCTCCACCGCAGCGGCGGGAGCTGGGGTGCTGCTGCGGCGCGGCGAACGGGGGCGGGGAGGCGGCGGCTCGGTGGAGCATCGGGTCAGCGGCAGGTCCAGGTCGTGCGCCGCCGCCGCGTGCAGCGCGTGCCGCAGCACCTCCACGAGGACGCGGGTGTCGTCCTCCGCGTCGTGGGCGCGCAACTGCTCCACCCGCCAGTGCGCGGCGAGCGTCGCCAGCTTCAGGTCGGGCACCGGCAGGTCGAGGCGCTTGGCGAGGTTGCGGGTGCACAACCGCTGCTCCACGGCCAGCTCCACCCCGGCGCGCCGCATCTCGGCGGCGACGAACCCCCAGTCGAAGACGGCGTTGTGGGCGACGAACACCCGCCCCGCGAGCAGGGCGGCCAGCTCCTCGGCGACGTCCGCGAACAGGGGCGCGCCGCGCAGGCGCTCGGGGGTGATGCCGTGCACGTGCACCGGCCCCGGGTCGCGCTGCGGGTCCACCAGCGTGGACCAGGACGACTCCACCGCGCCGTGCTCGTCGAGCAGCGTGACCGCGACCTGCACGACGCGGTCCTTCGCCGCGGAGAAGCCGGTGGTCTCCACGTCCAGGGCTGCGTAGCGGTGCGGGTAGCGCGCGCCGATCGACGTCGGGGCCTGCCTGCCGTCGGGGAGGGCGGGGCCGGGGTGCAGCGACGTCATGGTGGATCTCCTAGCGTGGGGAAGTACCACGACGGTGCCACGCCGGTCGGACACCCGGCGGGCAGCGACACGGCACGTCCTCGCCCACTCACCCGATCGGTGACGTAGCGTCCACCGGTGAGCACGATCCCGGAGCCGCTGGAGGTCGGCGCCCGCGTCGCCGAGCTGCTCGCGACCGGCCGACGCGTGTCCACCTACAAGCTGGCCGCCCTCAGCGCCCTCCTGCAGCACTGCCTGGAGCACCCCACCGCCCCCGACGCGCCCCTGCGGGTGCCGATCGGCGACCTCGCCGACCGGGTGGTCGACCTGTACTGGCCGCAGGTCCGCACCTTCTCCGGCGTCGGAGTGCTCCGCCAGAACGAGCAGTCGGGGCGCTCGCTGCCCGACGCGGTGCGCGAGCTGCGTGCCGATGCGGACGCCGCGGGCCTGACCACCCCCGCCCAGCTGCGCGCCGCCGACCCGGACCGGTGGGCCCGCCACCGCCGGGCCGTCGCCCAGACGCTGGCGCAGCAACCGCTGTTCGCCCTGCAGCGCACCGGCACCTCCGCCCCCGGCACCCCGTTCCTCTACGACGACACCTGGCTGCACAAGAAGATCACCGTCGCGGAGCTCGACGCGCACGGCTGGGCGGTCGAGCTGCACCCCGGCGTCGCCACGGCCCTCGCCCGCGTCGCCGGGCTCCTGCAACCGGTGCTGCAGCAGTGGTGGGTCGCCGACGTGCAGCGCATGAACGCCGCCGAGCTCGACGCCCCCGACCTGCACGGGTTCCTCTTCGGGGCCGCCCGCACAGCCGTCGCCCGCCTCGCACCCGCCCTCACCGACCTGCAGGCCGGCCGGTGCTTCTACTGCGGCGGCCCCCTGCGCGCCGGCACCCACGTCGATCACGTGCTGCCGTGGTCGCGCGTCGCCATCGACGGGGTCGTGAACCTCGTGGTCGCCGACGCCCGCTGCAACCTCGCCAAGTCCGCCACCCTGCCCGCCGTGGAACACGTCACCCGCGCCCTCGCCCGCGACGACACCGACCTGCGGGCCGTCGCCGAGCCGCTGCGCTGGCCTCTGGAACGTGAACGGGTCACCGGCGCCGCGGCGGGCCTGTACGGCACCAGCCCCGCGGGGACACCGCTGTGGCGGGCGCCGGGCGTGTTCGACCTGCTGCACCCCGGTGGCGCCGCCCGGTTCGTCGCTTGAGCGGGGTTTCCCACAGCCGAACGGGTGACAACCGCCGCGGACGTCCTCCGGGCCCTACCGTCCCCGGGTGCCCCTCGCCGCCCGCGCCCCGCTCACCTGCGCCGCCACGGCGCTCGCCCTGCTCGCGGCGTGCGGCACGGACGAGACGGTCACCCCTCAGCCGACACCGTCCGCCCCCGCGCCTCCCGCGAGTTCCGCACCGGTCACCCCGGAGGCCGCCCCCGCAGTGACCGCGACCGCGGTCGCGGAACCGTCGCCCACCACGGCCCGTCCCACGTTCCCCGTGACGGAGTTCACCGAGGACGACGCCATCGCGTTCGCGGCGCATTACCTGAAGACTCTGAACCACGCGCACCTCACCGGCGACTCCGCAGCCATCCGCGACATCAGCGAGGCAGACTGCGGTGCCTGCCAAGACGACGCCGAGGTCGTCGACGTTGCTCACGCAAAGGGGATCACTTGGGAGAACCGGGAGGTTCGATTCAGATCCGCTTATGTTGAGCACTTCGACCCAAAGTCTGGGGAAGCTGGAGTTCAGTTGCAGATGGACGTTCCATCGGGTCGCCTCGTGAACGCTGACAACACCACACTGGCCGACCTCCCTGGCACAGAGTTCAGCGGACTGATGCAGCTGAAGTTTCACAACGGGCGATGGCGAGTATGGGAGATGCCTCGATGAGTCCCCGGGCACGACTCATACTCTCTGCGCTCGTTTACACGGCGGCTATGTCAAGCGGAACCGAAGCGATGGCTGATATTCGTGGACCGTCTTGGAGCAGCGCGGTCGACGAGTCCGAGATTGTTGTCAACGGGTCAGCGGTAAGGCCCGGGAAGAACTATGCCGAGACCACGGGCAATGGGCGTATCCCCTCCTCTACCGCTCTCACCCGTGAACACACCCTCACCGCCCCCTGCGCAGGCCCCGACGGCCCCGACGACCCCCGCGGCGGCGCAGACTCCGCGTGCAGCGCCTCGGCGGTCTGCGGTCCCGGCGAAGTCTTCCTCACGGACTGGAGCCGCCCCGTGGGCGGCGGAGCGTGGAAGCGCGGCGGCAGCTCCTGCCGCCCCACGACCACCGCGGTCGGTGAGCCGGTGGTGCTGCCGACCGTCACCGTGGAGGACGTGCGGCGCGTCGGCCTGCCGCCGTCCACCGCGAACCTGCAACCCGCCGGTGGGCACGTGGTGCTCAACGTCCCGGTGAACGTGTACGCGCAGGCCGCACCGGTGACGCGGCAGGTCGAGGTGCTGGGTTTCCCGGTGACGATCCGGGCGACGCCCGAGGCGTTCACGTGGACGTTCGGCGACGGCGGGGCGCTGGGCCCCACGGCCGACCCGGGCGCGCCCTACCCGGCGATGTCGACGACGCACACCTACACCCGCCCCGGCACGTACCCGATCACCCTGACGACGACCTACTCCGCGGAGTACGCGATCGCCGGCCTGCCGTTCCAGCCCGTGGACGGCACCGTGGACGTCTCCGCACCGGCGGCGACCGTCACGGCCCACGAGGGCACGACCGTCCTCGTCCGGTGAGGTCCTCAGCGCACCGGGCCGGTGCTGGCGCGTTCCGCCACCCGAACCGGGGGCCCGGGCCGCGGCCCGACGGTTCCGCGCAGCAGCAGGTCGAGGACCGCGTCACCGAGCCGCACCCCGTGCTCGTGGACGTCCACGTTCAGCGCCGACAACCCGGGCACGGCCATCTCGCACAGCGGTGAGTCGTCGCACGCCAGCACGCTGACCGCGCCGGGCACGTCGACACCGCGGCGTGCCAGGTCCTCCGTCGCGGCGACGGCCATGACGTCGTTGTCGAACACCAGGGCGGTCGGCGCCACCGGTGACCCCAGCAGTTCCCGCGCCGCCGCCACCCCGCGGGCGGCCGTGTAGTCGGCTTCGACGCAGCGGACGTCCAGGCCGCTGCGCACGGCCTCCTCGCGCATGCCGGCGGTGCGTTCCTGCGTGTGCACGAGCTCTCCCGGACCGGCGACGCGGCCGACGACCCGGTGCCCCAGGGACGCCAGGAGACGCAACGCCGCGCGCATCGCACCGGCGTCGTCGGTGACGACGCTGCTGAACGACGCGTCGGGGTGGTGACCGGCGAGCACGGCCGGCAACCCGAGCCGCCGCAGCTCGACGGGCCGGACGTCGCCCACGGTGAGGTTCACGACGACGACCGCCTCGACGGTGCCGTGACCGGCCCACCGCCGGTACGTCTCCACCTCCGCGGCCTCGTCGGCGACGACCAGCAGGAGCACGCTGCGCCCCTCGGGGCGCAACCGCGCCTCCATGCCCCCGACGAGTTCCATGAAGAACGGCTCCACGCCCACCCGGGGAGCACCGCCGGCCAGCACCAGGCCGACGAGCCCGCTGCTGCCGCCCACCGTCCCCGTCGCCCGTCGCACCGGCCGATTGTCCACCCCCCCGTGACCGCTCCCGGACGCCCGCACGGGGCGGGTGGCATGCTTCCGTGGTGTCCGAGACGGAGGTGCCGGTGCCGCGCCGCACGAGCGCCCGGGAACGGGTGCTCGACGCGATCCGCGCGCGTGAGCAGCTCAGCCGCGTGGAGATCGCGGCGATCACGGGTCTGACGGAGGCGTCGATCTCCACCACGGTGCGCCGGCTCATCGCCGACGGCCTGCTCGTGGAGACCGGTCGCACCCCCACCGGCGGCAAACCGCGCACGATGCTGCGCCTCGACCCCGGCGCGCGCACCGCCGTCGGGATCCACGTGGACGCGACCACCACGACGCTCGTGCTGACCGGGCAGACCGGCGGCATCATCTCCCGCACGGCGCGCCCCGCCCGGGTGAGCGCCGCCGAACTGGCGGCGGACGTGGCGGTGCTGCTCGAGGCGACCGGTGCGGACCGCCGCCGGTGCCTGGGCGTGGGGCTGGTGCGGGCGGAGCGGTCCACGCCCGTGCCGGAGGACCTGGTGGCGGACCTGGGGCGGGAGACGGGCTGGCCGGTGCTGGTCGAGAACGATGCGACCGCCGCCGCCGTGGGTGAGTACTGGGTGGCGCGGGTGGACGCCCGGCGTTCCTTCATCGCCCTGTACATGGGGGCGGGCATCGGTTCCGGCATCGTGCTCGACGGGCGCCCCCTGCGCGGCCGCGGCCCGGGCGCCGGGGAGTTCGGGCACGTCTGCCTGCAGGTGGACGGCCCGGAGTGCTGGTGCGGCGCCCACGGGTGCCTGGAGGTGCTGGCAGGTCCGCGGATGGTCGTGGCACGGGCTCGCGAGGACACCGCGACCCGCCGGGAGGCCGGTCTGACGCTGCGGACGGTGGCTCCCGTCGCGCAGGAGTTCGCCGCGATCGCCCGCGCCGCCCGCACCGGCGCCCCCCGGTGCCGTGCGCTGCTGCAGGACTCGGCGCGGCTGGTGGCCGCGGCCGCGGAGTCCGCGGTGAACCTGCTCGACGTGGACCTCGTGGTGCTGACCGGCCCGAGCTTCGCGGTGGCCGCGTCCCTCTACGGGCCGGCGATCACCGAGCGGCTGTCGGCCGCGGACGCGCGCACCTGGCACCGCGACGTCACCGTCACCGTCTCCAGCGCCGCCGCGACCGCTTCGGCGACGGGGGCAGCGGCCCTGGTGCTGCAGCAGCACAACCTGGGGGACTGAGCCCGGCGCTGTTACGGTTCCCGGGACACTGCGGGCCGATCAGGAGGGCGAGCACCCCGTGAAGCTCTGCGTCCTGGGCGGTGCGGGTTTCCGCACCCCCTTCGTCCACCAGGCGCTGCTGCGCGACACCGGCTCACCTCGCGTCGAAGAGCTCGCGCTCTTCGACACCGACCCGGTGCGGCTCGACGGCATGGTCCGCGTCCTGCGGGAGATGGCCGCGGAGTTCCCTCGCCCGCCCCGCCTCGCACCGACGACGGACCTGACGGAAGCGCTGCGCAGCAGCGACTTCGTGTTCGCCGCCGTGCGCGTCGGCGGCCTGCCCGGCCGCTGCCGCGACGAACGCGTGGCCCTGGACCTCGGCCTGCTGGGCCAGGAGACCACCGGACCGGGTGGCATCGCCTACGCGTTGCGCACCGTGCCGTTCATGCTGCACGTCGCCGAGCAGGTGCGCCGCCACGCTCCCGCTGCGCACGTGCTGAACTTCACCAACCCGGCCGGCATCGTGACCGAGGCGATGCAAGCGGTGCTCGGTGACCGGGTCCTCGGCATCTGCGACACCCCGTCCGGGCTGGTGCGCCGAGTCGCGGACCAGCTCGGGCTGGACCACCGGCGCGTTCAGCCCGACTACGTCGGCCTGAACCACCTCGGCTGGTTGCGGGGGTTGCGGCACGACGGCGTCGACGTCCTGCCGCGCCTCCTGGCCGACGACGCCTCGCTGGGCGCGCTGGAGGAGGCGGCCGTCTTCGGCGCCGGTTGGCTGCGGACCCTGGGGGTGATCCCCAACGAGTACCTCTACTACTACTACCGCCACCGCGACGCGCTGCGCAGCGCACTGGCCGCGGAGGAGACCCGCGGCGAGCACCTCCTGAGCACCCAGGGAGCTTTCTGGGAGGAGCTGGCGCGCACCCGCGAGGGCGGCGCGGCGCAGTTGTGGCGGGCGACCGTCAACGAGCGCAACGCCACGTACATGGCGGACGCCCGGGGCGGTGCGGTGGCGGAGCACCCCGACCGGCCGGAGCTCGACCCCGACCAGCAGGGTTACGCGGGTGTCGCCCTGCAGGTGATGGCAGCCATCAGCCGCGACGAGCGCGCCACGATGATCCTCAACGTCCGCAACCGCGGGACGATCACCGGCCTGCCCGAGGACGCCGTCGTGGAGGTCCCCACCGCGGTGGACGCCGGCGGGGTGCACCCGCTGACGACGGCCCCACCCGATCTGCACCAGCTCGGGCTCATGCAGCAGGTGAAGGCCGTCGAGCGCCACGCGATCGCGGCCGCCGTGCACGGCGACCGCGACGAGGCGCTGCGGGCGTTCGCCCTGCACCCGCTGGTGGACTCCGTCGCACTGGCCGGGGACCTGCTGGACGGGTACGTGGAGCGCATCCCCGAGGTGGCGGCGGTCTTCCGGCGCTGACGCCTCACTCACGACCGGGGGGAGGCGGCATCCTCCACCGCGTCGTAGGCCCCGACCGCGGCCTCCACCCGCCCGGCCAGCTCCTCGAGGCCCTCAGCCGCGCCGTGCGCCGCCTGCGCCAGCGTGGCGAAGAAGGCGTGCGCCGCCTCCGCCGCCCTCCCCGCGCACCAGCTGTCGGCACCGGCCGCCCGGGCGCTGAGCGCAGAGCGGTGCTCCGCAGCCATCCGGGACCCCTCGCGCAAGCGCCCCACCGCTGCGGACATCTCGTCGGTCACCACGCCGTAGCGCACGGCTCAGCCCTCCTCGCGCCAGGGGAAGGAGCGCGCGCGCCAGCGCAGTCGCTGGAGCCAACCGCGCAGGTCACCGGGGAGCACGGCACCCCCGGCCCCCAGGACTGCTGCCCGTACGCCGTCGTCGTCGAGGCGGTCGAGGTCCTGCAGCTCTTCCAGGAGGTGGTCCACCACACCGGACGGTTCCTGCCGCAGCAGTGCCTGCTGCGCAGGCCACGGCTGAGCGTCCAACCGCTGCAGGGCAGGACCGGTGTACGCGGCGAGCACGGCACCGAGGTGCGGGAACCGTTCCGTGGAGCCGCCCGGAGGCAGTTCGGGGTGCGCGTCGAGGACGAGGGGAGACGCCCCCGACCCGCGCTGCAGCACCACCGCCACGTGCTGGGCGGTCGTCGAGAGGGCCGGGTGCGTCAGCTCCACGGACCCCACGGGCCGTCCGGCGTCGACGACCACCCGTAGCCGGCGCGAGCCGCCGGCATCCGCGAGCCACCGCTCGAGCGCGTCCGTCCGGGTCTCGAGCACGGCGCTGACCAGGTCACCGACCGAGACGTCGGGGTCGAAGCGCCCGACGCGGTGGAGCGCAGGCGCTTCGCGCACCGGTGAACGCGCGGGGCCCTGCGCGAGCCGTCGCTCGAACCACTCGCCCCACACCGACCAGGACACCCCTTCGGGCGGCTCGCCGGGGACACCGGTCGCCGTCGTCACCAGGTCAGCGGGCCCCGCTGCGGTCCTGGACCCGGCGCGCCACTGCTCGAGGGCCGCCGCCGCGGTCATCGGGTCGGCGGTCGCCAGTGCGTCGACGGCGGCGCGGGGGTCGAGCCAGTCCTCGATCGCCGTGGTGGCCGCCAGCAGCTGCAGCAGCTCCCACCGTTCCTCCCCCACCGGCAGGTCCTCCGGCACGGAGCTGAGGATGAGCGGTGTCGGACCGGAGAGGTCGAGGCGCACCACTGCACACGTGACCGCCCGCTCGACGACGCCCGCCTCAGTGCGCACGAACAGCGTGCCGACGGAGTCGGGCACAGGGAGCCGCAGCTCCACCCACGGGACCCGCAGGTTCGCAGCCCGGCGCACCCGCGCTTCGTGCGCTCGCAGCGCCTCGGTGGTCCACGCTTCCGCGACCGACCGGTCCGCCCAGCGCGACGCACGATCACCTGGGGGCAGCACACGAACCGGTGGACGTTCGAACGACGACATCGATCTCCTCAGGAGGTGAGGAGGACGACGCTAGTCGGCTGCCGTGGGCCACCCGGAGCTGTCCACAGGCAGGGCGGTGGTGGTGGTGTGTGAGGCACCGCCGATCCTGCCCGGGCCTTGGACGCAGGAAAGGCCCTGCACCCCCCCTTCTTCAAGAGGAGTGCAGGGCCTTCCTGTGTTCTCACAAGCGTGAGTGGCCGGCGGTGACCTACTCTCCCACCCAGTCTCCCGGGCAGTACCATCGGCGCTGGTGGGCTTAGCTTCCGGGTTCGGAATGTAACCGGGCGTTTCCCCACCGCTATGACCACCGGACCACAAGGGCCAGGAACCATCAACTGGTTGTGTCCTGAGAGCCACACAGTGAACGCGCTACCTGACCCATCGAGTGCTCCTCCAGCGTGATACCCCACCCTGAAACCGCAGATTCCTTCGATGCTTCGTGCTCGTCTTCCTCGACCCAACCACCCACCACCACCACCTAGTGCGGTGAGGTCTGGTGTGCGCTGGTAACAAGTGATCGGCTTATTAGTACCGGTCAGCTCCACAACTCGCTAGTCGTTGCTTCCACACCCGGCCTATCAACCCTGTGGTCTCCAGGGAGCCTCCCACCCCTTTAACGGGGCACGGAAACCTCATCTCGAAGCAGGCTTCCCGCTTAGATGCCTTCAGCGGTTATCCCTTCCGAACGTAGCCAACCAGCCATGCCCTTGGCAGGACAACTGGCACACCAGAGGCTCGTCCGTCCCGGTCCTCGCGTACTAGGGACAGCTCTTCTCAAGTTTCCGACGCGTGCAGCGGATAGGGACCGAACTGTCTCACGACGGTCTAAACCCAGCTCGCGTACCGCTTGAATGGGCGAACAGCCCAACCCTTTGGACCTACTCCAGCCCCAGGATGCGACGAGCCGACATCGAGGTGCCAAACCATGCCGTCGATATGGACTCTTGGGCAAGATCAGCCTGGTATCCCCGGGGTACCGTTTATCCGTTGAGCGACCGCGATTCCACACTCCACGGCCGGATCACTAGTCCCGACTTTCGTCCCTGCTCGACATGTCTGTCTCACAGTCAAGCTCCCTTGTGCACTTGCACTCAACACCTGATTGCCAACCAGGCTGAGGGAACCTTTGGGCGCCTCCGTTACTCTTTAGGAGGCAACCGCCCCAGTTAAACTACCCACCAGGCACTGTCCCTGATCCGGATCACGGACCGAAGTTAGACATCCAGAACGACCAAAGTGGTATTTCAACGTTGACTCCACGACCCCTAGCGTGACCGCTTCACCGTCTCCCACCGATCCTACACAAGCCGTTCCGAACACCAATACCAAGCTATAGTGAAGGTCCCGGGGTCTTTCCGTCCTGCTGCGCGTAACGAGCATCTTTACTCGTAGTGCAATTTCGCCGAGTTCGCGGTTGAGACAGCGGGGAAGTCGTTACGCCATTCGTGCAGGTCGGAACTTACCCGACAAGGAATTTCGCTACCTTAGGATGGTTATAGTTACCACCGCCGTTTACTGGCGCTTAAGTTCTCAGCGTCCTCCACACGAGGTGGAGTAACCGGTCCCCTTAACGTTCCAGCACCGGGCAGGCGTCAGTCCGTATACATCGTCTTACGACTTCGCACGGACCTGTGTTTTTAGTAAACAGTCGCTTCCCCCTGGTCTCTGCGGCCCTCAAACGCTAGCCGGCAAGCGGCTTCACGTCTCAGGCCCCCCTTCTCCCGAAGTTACGGGGGCATTTTGCCGAGTTCCTTAACCACGATTCACTCGATCGCCTCGGTATTCTCTACCTGACCACCTGAGTCGGTTTAGGGTACGGGCGGCTCGAACCTCGCGCCGAGGCTTTTCTAGACAGCATGGGATCACCCTGCTTCCCCCATACGGGGTCACCATCAGGTCTCAAGCTCGACATCTAAGTCAGAGGTGCGGATTTGCCTACACCTCGCCCTACACCCTTGGACGTGGACAACCATCGCCACGCGGAAGCTACCCTCCTGCGTCACCCCTGTTACTACGCTTGCCTACTACCGGATCGGGCCACACGCTCCACCACCTCACGCCCGAAGGCAACGAGGGGCTTTGGGTGCTTAGCATCACCGGATTCGACATGGACGGTTCTACACCGGTACGGGAATATCAACCCGTTGTCCATCGACTACGCCTGGCGGCCTCGCCTTAGGTCCCGACTGACCCAGGGCGGATGAACCTGGCCTTGGAACCCTTGGTCAATCGGCGGCCGGGTTTCTCACCCGTCATTCGCTACTCGTGCCGGCATTCTCACTCGTGTGCAGTCCCCGACACAATCACTCGGCCGCTTCACCCCACATACGACGCTCCCCTACCCACCCACGCACCTGCCCCCACCACCCACAAGGAGGAACGGGAGAAGTTTCCCGTGTGAGTGCCACAGCTTCGGCGATGTGCTTGAGCCCCGCTACATTGTCGGCGCGGAATCACTTGACCAGTGAGCTATTACGCACTCTTTCAAGGGTGGCTGCTTCTAAGCCAACCTCCTGGTTGTCTGCGCAACTCCACATCCTTTCCCACTTAGCACACGCTTAGGGGCCTTAGCTGATGATCTGGGCTGTTTCCCTCTCGACTACGAAGCTTATCCCCCGCAGTCTCACTGCCACGCTCTCACTTACCGGCATTCGGAGTTTGGCTGACGTCAGTAACCCGGTGGGGCCCATCGGCCATCCAGTAGCTCTACCTCCAGCAAGAAACACGCGACGCTGCACCTAAATGCATTTCGGGGAGAACCAGCTATCACGGAGTTTGATTGGCCTTTCACCCCTACCCACAGCTCATCCCCCAGGTTTTCAACCCTGGTGGGTTCGGTCCTCCACGCGGTCTTACCCGCGCTTCAACCTGGCCATGGGTAGATCACTCCGCTTCGGGTCTAGAGCACGCGACTAAAACGCCCTGTTCGGACTCGCTTTCGCTACGGCTACCCCACCCGGGTTAACCTCGCCACGTACCACTAACTCGCAGGCTCATTCTTCAAAAGGCACGCCGTCACAGAGAACGAGTCTCTGCCCCGACGGATTGTAGGCACATGGTTTCAGGTACTATTTCACTCCCCTCCCGGGGTGCTTTTCACCATTCCCTCACGGTACTTGTCCGCTATCGGTCATCAGGAAGTATTTAGGCTTACCAGGTGGTCCTGGCAGATTCACACGAGATTTCACGAGCCCCGTGCTACTCGGGAGATGCGCCCAGACAGGCCGCAGCATTTCGCCTACGGGGGTTTCACCCACTACGCCGGACCTTCCCAGATCCTTCGGCTATACCACGACTTTCTCACTGCCCGAAGCGTCGGTAGCCGCTTCCAACACACTCCCACAACCCCGCAACCGCAACCCCTACCAGGTCTCCAACGGAAACGGTTTAGCCTCATCCGCGTTCGCTCGCCACTACTGACGGAATCACATGTTGTTTTCTCTTCCTGTGGGTACTGAGATGTTTCACTTCCCCACGTGCCCTCCACAAACCCTATACATTCAGGTGCGGGTGCCCGCCCATGACGACGGCCGGGGTTCCCCAGTCGGACACCCTCGGACCACCGTTCGGTTGCCACCTCCCCGAGGCTTATCGCAGGCTCCCCCGTCCTTCATCGGCTCCTGATGCCAAGGCATCCACCATGCGCCCTTACACACTTGCCACCACCACACACCACACCCCACCCGAGGACGGGACGTGCCGCACAGCAGCCCAAGCCAAAGAACCCAAACCACAAAGACACAGAAAAAATCTACTCGACGAAGCACCACGACAAAGAAACACTCACAGACGGTGCACCAAACACACCATC
>NZ_JBBBEM010000124.1:0-562 GCF_037154035.1 Kineococcus sp. G2
CCAACTCCCCGAGGCTTATCGCAGGCTCCCACGTCCTTCATCGGCTCCTGATGCCAAGGCATCCACCATGCGCCCTTACACACTTGCCACCACCACACACCACACCCCACCCGAAGGCGAAACGTGCCGCACAGCGGCCCAAGCCAAAGAACCCAAACCACAAAGACACAGAAAAAATCTACTCGACGAAGCACCACGACAAAGAAACACTCACCGACGGTGCACCAAACACACCATCGAGATGTCACATTGCCTTACGCAATGCTCGCGTCCACTGTGCAGTTCTCAAACAACAACCAGGAACCCCCCGCCCACCCACAAGCACCAGACACCGAAGAAGAACCCCGACCGGTATGACCTGCAGCGAAGAGCCTGACCAGAAGAAACGAACCCCACCCCCCCACCGAGCCGCACCAGCGATGCCGGCGAAACCAGCACACCAGCGAACCAGCACGATGAGGAGAAGTTGTCCGGTCCCTCAGGACCCAACAGTGCGCCAGGCACCACCCACACCCCTCGACAGCGCGTTCCAGACCGGATTCCTCCAGCCGTACTAACACCC
>NZ_JBBBEM010000125.1:0-393 GCF_037154035.1 Kineococcus sp. G2
CACCGAGCCGCACCAGCGATGCCGGCGAAACCAGCACACCAGCGAACCAGCACGATGAGGAGAAGTTGTCCGGTCCCTCAGGACCCAACAGTGCGCCAGGCACCACCCACACCCCTCGACAGCGCGTTCCAGACCGGATTCCTCCAGCCGTACTAACACCCCACAGAAGATGAGCAGTGCCGTGTTGATGTTCCACCCTCGAGCACCGGCCACCAGACACTCGCTGGCAGAAACCGGCTCCCCTCGAGCACACCCCGAACGACACGACGGTCGCCCGAAGCTGAACGCGCTCGAGCAGTTGCTCCTTAGAAAGGAGGTGATCCAGCCGCACCTTCCGGTACGGCTACCTTGTTACGACTTCGTCCCAATCGCCAGTCCCACCTTCGACAGCTC
>NZ_JBBBEM010000126.1:0-1073 GCF_037154035.1 Kineococcus sp. G2
CCGGTCCCTCAGGACCCAACAGTGCGCCAGGCACCACCCACACCCCTCGACAGCGCGTTCCAGACCGGATTCCTCCAGCCGTACTAACACCCCACAGAAGATGAGCAGTGCCGTGTTGATGTTCCACCCTCGAGCACCGGCCACCAGACACTCGCTGGCAGAAACCGGCTCCCCTCGAGCACACCCCGAACGACCGAACCGGTCGCCCGAAGCCGAACGCGCTCGAGCAGTCGCTCCTTAGAAAGGAGGTGATCCAGCCGCACCTTCCGGTACGGCTACCTTGTTACGACTTCGTCCCAATCGCCAGTCCCACCTTCGACAGCTCCCCCCCATACGGGTTGGGCCACCGGCTTCGGGTGTTACCGACTTTCATGACGTGACGGGCGGTGTGTACAAGGCCCGGGAACGTATTCACCGCAGCGTTGCTGATCTGCGATTACTAGCGACTCCGACTTCACGGGGTCGAGTTGCAGACCCCGATCCGAACTGAGACCAGCTTTTTGGGATTCGCTCCACCTCACGGTATCGCAGCCCTCTGTACTGGCCATTGTAGCATGCGTGAAGCCCAAGACATAAGGGGCATGATGATTTGACGTCATCCCCACCTTCCTCCGAGTTGACCCCGGCAGTCTCCCATG
Source organism: Kineococcus sp. G2 (assembly GCF_037154035.1). Classification (NCBI taxonomy): domain Bacteria; kingdom Bacillati; phylum Actinomycetota; class Actinomycetes; order Kineosporiales; family Kineosporiaceae; genus Kineococcus; species Kineococcus sp. G2. The sequence goes on from NZ_JBBBEM010000126.1 coordinate 639, forward strand.
AGTCCCCGCCATAACGCGCTGGCAACATGGAACGAGGGTTGCGCTCGTTGCGGGACTTAACCCAACATCTCACGACACGAGCTGACGACAACCATGCACCACCTGTGCACGGCCACCTAAATGACCCACCATCTCTGGTGGTCCACCGTGCATGTCAAGCCTTGGTAAGGTTCTTCGCGTTGCATCGAATTAATCCGCATGCTCCGCCGCTTGTGCGGGCCCCCGTCAATTCCTTTGAGTTTTAGCCTTGCGGCCGTACTCCCCAGGCGGGGCGCTTAATGCGTTAGCTGCGGCACGGAACCCGTGGAATGGATCCCACACCTAGCGCCCAACGTTTACGGCATGGACTACCAGGGTATCTAATCCTGTTCGCTCCCCATGCTTTCGCTCCTCAGCGTCAGTAACTGCCCAGAGACCCGCCTTCGCCACCGGTGT
>NZ_JBBBEM010000127.1:0-784 GCF_037154035.1 Kineococcus sp. G2
GCGGGGCGCTTAATGCGTTAGCTGCGGCACGGAACCCGTGGAATGGATCCCACACCTAGCGCCCAACGTTTACGGCATGGACTACCAGGGTATCTAATCCTGTTCGCTCCCCATGCTTTCGCTCCTCAGCGTCAGTAACTGCCCAGAGACCCGCCTTCGCCACCGGTGTTCCTCCTGATATCTGCGCATTTCACCGCTACACCAGGAATTCCAGTCTCCCCTACAGCACTCAAGTGTGCCCGTACCCACTGCACGCTCAGAGTTGCGCCATGAGTTTTCCCCGCAGACGCGACACACCGCCTACGAGCTCTTTACGCCCAATAATTCCGGACAACGCTTGCACCCTACGTATTACCGCGGCTGCTGGCCAGTAGTTAGCCGGTGCTTCTTCCGCAAGTACCGTCACCACACCGAAATGTGGCTTCTTCCCTGCTGAAAGAGGTTTACAACCCGAAGGCCGTCATCCCTCACGCGGCGTCGCTGCATCAGGCTTGCGCCCATTGTGCAATATTCCCCACTGCTGCCTCCCGTAGGAGTCTGGGCCGTGTCTCAGTCCCAGTGTGGCCGGTCGCCCTCTCAGGCCGGCTACCCGTCGTCGCCTTGGTGGGCCATCACCCCACCAACAAGCTGATAGGCCGCGAGCCCATCCCCAGCCGAAAAACTTTCCACCCACACACCATGCGGTGATAGGTCGTATCCGGTATTAGCCACCGTTTCCAGTGGTTGTCCCAGAGCTGAGGGCAGGTTGCTCACGTGTTACTCACCCGTTCGCCACTGATCCCCC
>NZ_JBBBEM010000128.1:0-34654 GCF_037154035.1 Kineococcus sp. G2
CGGATGGTGGGCTGGGCCAGGGTGACCCGCTCACCCCCGGCCGGCTCCGGCGCCACCAGCAGCTCGCGCACCCCTTCCGCCTGCGCGCCCCCCGCCGCGGCGGGGGGCGCGCCGAGCGCGCCCGCCGACGCGGCCGCGTCGGCCTCGCGCACCCCGGGGTCCACGACCTCCAGGCGGGCCGCGCCCGCCTCCGCGGCGCGCAGCCGCACCTGCACCTCGGCGTCGCCCAGCTCGCCCGTCCACAGCGGCTCCGTGGCCAGCACCACCGCACCGTCGGCGCCGTCGGGGGCGTCGTCCACCAGCGGCAGCGGCGTCCAGGCGCCCCACTCACCGCCCGCCCGGCGCACCCGCACCGACACCGGCCCGGGGTCCTCCCCGGACGCCACCGGCGCGCCGTCGCGCAGCACCACGCCCACCACGCTGCCGCCGGCGACGTCCACGGTGATCTCGGTCAGCTCCGCGGCACCGGCCGCCCCCGCCTCCCCGGCGGGCGCCTCGCTCGCCGCGCCCCCGCCCGGGGCGCTGCGCAGCAGCGGCCCCGTCGCCCGCCGCCCGGCGACCAGCGGCAGCGAACGGGTCGAGCCCGTCACCGGCAGCGGCAGCGCCGAGGCGCTCGTCAGGCCCGAGGCGCCCACGGCGGCCGGGGCCGCCTGGGCCGCGGGCGCCACCAGCAGCGTCAGCAGCCCCGCACCGGTGCCGGCCAGGGCGGCGCGGCGGCTCACCGGGGCCGCACCGCGGCGCGGGGCCTGAGGGGTCCGTCGTCGCAGCGGGTCAGGGGTCATCGCCGGGGCGCTCCGTCCGTCGGGTTCTCGGGGCCGCCGGTCGGCGACGCTCCACCAGGGAGGAAAGCTAGACGAGAGTGGAGGCGATGTGAACGACGCGGGGGGAACCGGTGCGTCGCCTCAGCCCGCCAGCACGGCTCCCGGGGCGTCGTGGGAGACGTACAGGCGCACCGCGAACGCGCGCAGGTGCCGCTCCTGCGCCAGCCGGTACCCCTCCTGCAGCAACCGCACCGTCTCGCGGTCCTGCTCGCTCGCCGTCACTAGCGGCCCGGTCCCGCCGACCACCCACACCCGCTGCACGCCCTCCATCGCCCCCGCCAGCTCCTCCGGCGGCACCGGCACGCCCACCAGGGTCGCCGACGGCGCCGCCGGCTCCGCCAGCGCCAGGTCCCGCAGCCCCGCGAACGCGTCCGGGTGCAGCTGCGTCAGCACCCGGTAGCGGTACTCGCCGTCCGGCACGAACAGCAACCCGTCGCCGGGGCGGGCGTGCTCGGCCACGTGCGCCGCGGCACCGTCCATGTCCTCGGCGTGCCCCAGCTGCGGGTCGCGGAACACCAGCTGCATCCGCAGCCCCGGCAGGGCCGTGCCCGCCACCAGGACCACCGCCACCGCCGCGGGCGCCGCCCGCACCCACCCGCGCCGGGAGAGCACCGCGCGCGGCAGCGCCGCGGTCACCGCCGCCGCCAGCAGCAGGCACGTGCCCGGCGCCACCACCACCAGGTAGCGCGTCGTCCACAGCGGGTGCACCTGGGACAGCAGCCACAGCGCCGGCACCGGCGCCGCTCCCCACAGCAGGCCGACTGCCAGCAGCGCCCGCGAGCGCGCGCGCCGCACCGCCACGGCCACGACCACCGCCGCGAGCGCCACCGTCACCGGCGAGCCCAGCGCGAACACCACGTGCCCGCCCAGCAGGTCCAGCGTCGGAGGGCGCAGGAACGCCACCTGCCCGTGCTGGGTGCTCTGCCACGCCACCAGGGGCGCCGCCAGCAGCAGCCCCGCGCCCGCGGCCGTCGCGCCCCGGCGCCGCACCGGCCGCCCGTGCGCGCCCCGCCCGGCCAGCAGCAGCCACCCGGCGTGCGCGGGCAGCACCATCAGCGCCAGCGTGTTCAGCGCCGCCAGCAGCGGCAGGCTCAGCGCGTACCCGGCCCACCAGCCGCGCCGCGGCGAGCCGCTGCCGCGCACCAGCAGGTACGCGGAGGCTGTCGCCACCAGGGTCGCCAGCGCGTACGGGCGCGCCTCCTGCGCGTACCGGCTCACCAGGGGTGTCGCCACCCACAGCGCCGCCGCCGTCGCGCCCGTCAGCCGTGCGGTGCGCGGCCCGGCGCCCACCAGCGCCAGTCGCCGGCCCAGCCCGTGCAGCAGCGGTGCCGTCGCCGCCGCCGCCAGCACCGACGGCCAGCGCGCCTGCTCCACCGTCGCCGACGAGCCGAACAGGGCGTGCACGAGGAAGTAGAACGGCGCGTGCACCAGGTCCACGTCCTGCACCAGCCGCCAGACCTGCTCCGCCGAGCGGCGCGCCACCGCCACCGTGACCGCCTCGTCGCGCCACGCGCTGGGCGCGCCCACCCGCCAGGCGAAGACCGCCAGGGCCACCAGGCCCGCCGCCAGCCCCACCAGCGCGTCCGGCAGCCGCGAGGACGCGCGGGCCCGCACCGCCACCGGCGGGCGCCCCGGGGCCGCCGGGTGCCGCCGGGCCCGCGGGACGCGCGAGCCCAGCCGGGCCGTGCCTGCCTGGGTGCTCAGATCCGCTCCGCTCGTCACCGTGCCCGGGGCCGCCCGGCGCGCGCAGCCGTCACAGCGGCAGCCTGCGGAACACGGGCGCCGGGACGTGGCGCAGGGCCGACATCACCCAGCGCATCGGCTCCGGAGCCCACACGGTCTCCTTGCCGGTGCGCACGGCGTCGACGGCGACCTCCGCCACCTGCTCCGCGGACACGGACAGCGGGGCCGGCTTCAGCCCCTCCGTCATCTTCGTGGTGACGAAGCCGGGGCGCACCACGACGACCCGCACGCCCGACGGGCGCAGCGCCTCGCGCAGCCCCGTGAAGAACGCGTCGAAGCCCGCCTTGGAGGAGCCGTAGACGAAGTTGGAGCGGCGTGCGCGCTCGCCCGCCACCGACGACAGCGCCACCAGCACGCCGTGGCCCTGCTCGCGCAGCCGCTGCGACAGCAGCACGCCCAGGCGCACCGGGGCGGTGTAGTTCACGGTCGCGATCAGCGCGGCGGCGTCCGCGTCCTGCCAGGACTCCTCGTTGTCGCCCAGCACCCCGAACGCCAGCACGGTGACGTCCACGTCGCCGGCCTCGAACGCCTCGGCGACGACCCGCTCGTGCGAGGCGGTGTCGGTGGCCTCGAAGTCCACGGTGCGCACCGCGTGCCCGCGCCGGTGCAGGCGGTCCACGGCCGCGTCGCGGCGCTCGCCGGGGCGGGCGGCCAGCGTCACCTCGACCGGCCGCTGCGGGCTCAGCCGCTCCACGACGGCGAGGCCGATGTCCGAGGTGCCGCCGAGCAGCAGCACGGAGCGGGGGTTGCCGAGGGCGTCGATCACGGAGCGTCTCCAGGCGGGTCGGGACGGGGTGCGGTGGGCCGGCCCGGCCGTCGGGCCACCGGGTCCGGGCACCCGGACGGGCCGTCCGACCCTAGCAACGCCGCCGCCCGGTGCCGTCGGCGCGCGCACCGCCCGACCGCGGCCCCCGGGGCGGGCCAGCCGTCCGGGGGCTCCGCGTCCTCCACCCCCGTGGCGATCTTGCGTGGTCGATCCCTCGACCGTGCAGGATCACCACGGGAGGGGGTCTCACGGCATCGACGAGGACGCGAGGTGGCGCGACGTGAGCGTGAAGTCGTCGACGGCCCTGGTCGGGGCGGCCGTGCGGTGGGCGCTCGCTGCTCCGGGCGGGGCGAGGCCGAGGGGTCGCCTTCTCCGGCCACCGGTCGTCGAGCAGACTCGCGGGGTGCGTCGCGTCCTGCTCCTGAGCGCCCTGCTGGTGACGATCACCGCCTGCGGTTCCCCGACCGACCCGGTGAGGACCTCCACCGCAGAGCGGGGCGAGGCCGAGACCCCGACGGTGGGCTCGGACTCCTTCTGGGCCGACGACCCGGGGGCGGGGTGCGAACCGCCGGAGGGTGTGGCGGAGGGGGAGATCTGGTTGTGCGCGCGGGAGAGCACCCCGGACCCGCAGGCCGAGCAGGAGCGGCTGGCGGCCCTGGCTCAGGAGGCGCAGGGGTGGTCGCAGGAGGACGCGCGACGGGCCGAGGACGAGCGGCTGCGGCAGGTGATGGCCGAGGACGACGCGCTGGCGGCGTCCGGGGACTTGCCGGCGGATCGGGGATCACTGCTGATCCGCACCGACTTCACCCGCCAGCCGCAGTGGGAGGCGTTGGTGGGCGCTCTGCGGACGCCGAGCCCGGAGGGGTTCGTGCCCCACCTGAGCACCGTCGAGCACCAGCGGTGGGCGGGTGCGTCCGTCGCCGACGTGGTGGCGGCTGCTCCACCGCACGTGCTGCTCGTGCTCGCCGACGCGACGGCGCTGTCCGCGCCGGAGATGCCGCTGCTGGTGCTGCAGGTCGGCGACGGCGTGGTCCAGGAGTTGCGCGTGGCGCCGGAGGCTCTGGCGTCGGTGGAGAACAACCTGTCGATCGCGAACATGGACTGGGAGGACTTCGCGGGTTCCACCGGTCCCGACGGGGTCTTCCGGGGCTTCGCCTGATCGCCGGCGGTGGACGGGTGGTGGTGTTGCGGGCGGGCGCTGCGGCAGGCCCGGGCGGCGTGAGGAGCGCCGGGAGGTCCTGTCGGACGCACCCCTGAGGGTGCGCCGGCGGGAGCGACCCGCGTGCTCACCGTCCGCGAGCTTTCCTCGCTCGTTCCTTGATCTCCAGGATGACGTCGGTCTTGGCGTCGGCGTAGTCGTTCGTGTCGTCCCAGCGCTGGCTGAGCAGAGCCCTCTTGGTGTTCTCGTACAGGGCGCGGTCGTCGGCGTCGGAGCGGAGGTGGTCGCGCAGGAGGAGGTACTCGTCCACAGCGGGGTCGCCGTGCTCGTAGAGGTGCACGTGGACGTCGCGCGCCGGTGTGCGCACGAGGCGGTGCCCCGGTTCGCGGACCCGCAGTTCGTACCCCGCAGCCAGCAGGGGATCGAGGTGGTCCTCCTCGGCGGTGATGTCGTCCACCGTGACCACGATGTCGACGATCGGTTTGGCTGCCAGCCCGGGAACGGACGTGGAACCGATGTGCTCGATCCCGGCGCCCACCGCCGGGAGGGCGGCCCGGATCCGCGCCCGGTGCTCGAGGTAGGTGCCTGCCCACCGCTCGTCGTGCTCGTGCAGTTCCAGTTCGAGCGCCTCGGCACCCCCCACCAGTTCGACCGTGGTGACGTCCGGTCGGCGCGGCCCGCGGCTCCTGCTCACGCGGACATCATCGCGGTGCGCGACCGGGTGGCGCGTGCCCGGCTGACGCCCCGTTCGCGCTCGCCCCCCGGCGGGGGTGCGGTTCACGACTGCGACGTCCGTGCCGGAGGGTCGCACTGACCGCCTGAGCCCGCAGGGATGACCGGGTGCCGGCTCAGTCCCGAGGCAGTCGGTGGGTGATCGGCCGCAGCTGTCCCCAGCCGAAGGCCGATTCGGCGATCCAGTCCTGCAGGCGGTCGGCCAGGTGCTCGGCGATCCCCGCCTCCGAGGCGGGTGGGTCCAGCTCGAACGGCTCGGGCTGCCACCAGGGCGAGGGCAGCTGGTCGGTGTAGCGGTCGCCGGGGGCGTCGAGCTGCACCCACACGTCACCGGCTCGCCCGTCGACGCCCCAGTGGACGCTGAGGTGCTCGACCTCCTCGGGGCGCAGCAGGGCGTGGACGACGGGCTCGACGACCCGCCGGCGCAAGGTGGCCAGCTGCTCGTCCTCAGCGTCGGTGACCGGGCCCGGGCGCGGCAGGCGCTGGCTGGGCAGAGGGGTGGTGTCGTGCTCGACGCGCAGCAGCGACGTGAACGGTCCCGGGTCGTCGGCGAGGTCCGGACGGCGATCGGTCACCTGGTCAGGGTGCCGAGGAAGTCCCCGATCTCGGCCACGACCGTCCGCAGGGCCCGCACCTCCGCTCCCGTCCCTCCGGGTCGGGCGCCCGACCCGGTCACCCCGCGGTGGGCGGCTGGTCCGTTCCCTGCGGCTCGCGGGAGCGCCGGACGTACCAGGCGCTGAGGAAGTACACCCCCACCAGCGTGAAGGTGATCTTGACGAGCCACAGGAGGGGGCTGCCGTCGTCGTGCGCCAGCGTCCACGCCAGCGCGGCGATCACCAGGTAGGTGATCCCGGAACGCTTGGACTGCTCCAGCGTCTTCGTCGCTCTCCACCAGGGTTGCCTCGCCACGGTGACCAGTGTGCCGCGCCCGGGGGAGCGGTCAGGCGGGTCCCAGGTGGGCGGTCAGGTCCAGCAGCGTGGTGATGCGGGCGGCCTCCCGCGACGCGGCGGTGCCGGTGCGGTCCAGGTGGACGGCGCGCAGGCCGGCGGCGCGGGCGGCCAGGACGTCGACCTCGTGGTCGTCGCCCACGTACAGGACCTCGCCGGGGGGCAGGCCCAGGTGCTCGCACACCGCGCGGAAGGCACCCGGGTGGGGCTTGGCCACCCCGAGCCCCTCGGCCGTCAGGACGGGGCCGAGGAGACCGGTCAGGCCGATGGCCGCGACCTTGGCGCTCTGCTGCTGCTCGGTGCCGTTGGTCAGCACCGCGGTGCGCAGCCCGGCCGCCCGCACGGCGCGCACCGCCGGCGCGGCGTCGTCGTAGCCGGCCCACGCCCGCTCGTAGGCGCGCAGGAAGCCGTCGGTGAAGAGGGCGTCGAGCGCGGCGTCGTCGCCGACGGGCAGGTCCAGCAGCGGCAGCAGGTCGCGCAGGCGACGCCGGCGCTGCTCGGCGAACGTGACCTCCCCGTCGCGCCAGGCGCGGAAGTGGCGCTCCTCCGCCTCCAGCCAGGCGGCCTCCAGCTCGGCGGTGCAGGTGCGCCCCAGCGAGGCGACCCAGGTGCGCAGACCCGCCAGGGCGGCGGTGGGGTGGTCGAACAGGGTGCCGTCGAGGTCGAAGACCACGGCTCGCAGCGTCACGGGGGTCAGGGTAGGGAGCGGTCGCCGCGCGCTCCCGGGCGCGGCCTAGCCTCGGGGCGTGCCCCGCACCCCCGCCCTCCCGGGCCGCCGCCCGTGAGCGGGATCCTCACCGGCTTCGCCGTCGTGGCGTGCGTCGTGGCCGTCGGCTACCTCCTGGGGCGCAGCGGCGCCCTCGGCCCGGACGCGCAGACCGTCGTCTCCCGGCTGGTGTTCTTCGTGGGCACGCCCGCGCTGCTGGTGCGCACCCTCGCCGGCACCGACCCCGGCGAGCTGCTGTCCGGGCAGGTGGTGCTCACCGGCGCCGGGGTCACCGCCTGCGCCGCGCTGTGGTGGGTCCTGGCGCGCCGGCGCCTGCGCCTGGGGGTGCGCGAGGCCGTGATCGGGGCCCTCGCCTCCTGCTACGTCAACGCCGTCAACATCGGGCTGCCGGTGGCCGCGTACGTCCTGGACGACCTGACGGCCGTGCTGCCGGCCCTGCTGCTGCAGATGGTGGTGCTGTCCCCGGTGGCGCTGGCGGTGCTGGACGTGACCGGGCAGCGCGAGCGGGCACCGGGCCGCGCCGCCCGCGCGCGCCGCCTGGTCGCACCCCTGCTCAACCCGGTCCTGCTGGCCGGTGCCGCCGGGCTGGCGCTGAGCGCCACCGGGACGCACCTGCCCACCGCGCTGGACCGCCCCCTGGAGCTGCTGGGCGGGCTCGCCGTGCCCGGGGCGCTGCTGGCGTTCGGCATGTCCCTGCACGGGCGCGTCTCGGCGGGCTGGCGGCGCGCCGACGTCCTGCTGGCCACCGCGCTGAAGGCGTTCGTCCAGCCCGCGGTGACGTACGCGACGGCCCGGTGGGGGCTGGGGGTCGGCGCCGCCGGCACGTACGCCGCCACCGTGGTGGCGGCCCTGCCCACGGCGCAGAACGTCTTCACCTTCGCGGTGCGCTACGGCGCCGGGGTGGAGCTGGCCCGCGACACCGTGCTGGCCACCACGGTGCTGTGCGTGCCGGTGGTGCTGCTCATCAGCGTCCTCGTGCCGCACGGCTGAACCGGCTGCACGGCTGAACCGGCCCCGCGGCCGGGCCGGCGCCGCGGGCGTCAGCGGCCGGCGCGCCACGCCTCCCACGCGGAGGCGACGGTGTCGCGCAGCCCCTTCGAGGCCGTCCAGCCCAGCTCGTCGCGGATGCGCGAGACGTCGGCGACCAGCTGCGGCGGGTCGCCGGCGCGCCGGGCACGCACCTCCGGCTGCACGTCGATCCCCGTGACCTCCCGCACCACCTGCAGCACCTCGAACACCGAGGCGCCCGTGCCGGTGCCGACGTTGAAGACGTCGTGGCCCTCACCGGCCGCGTCGCCCGCCAGGTGGTCCAGCGCCGCCAGGTGCGCCTCCGCCAGGTCCAGCACGTGCACGTAGTCGCGCACGCAGCTGCCGTCCGGGGTGGGGTAGTCGTCGCCGAACACCACCGGCGCGCGGCCGGCGTCCAGCGCGGTGAACACGATGGGGATGAGGTTCATGACGACCGAGTCGCCCAGGTCCGGCCAGCCCGCCCCGGCGACGTTGAAGTAGCGCAGGTTCGCCGAGCGCAACCCCCACGCCACCCCCGCGGCGCGGTTCATCCACTCGCCCACGAGCTTCGTCTGCCCGTACGGGTTGATCGGCTCGGCGGGGCCGTCCTCGCGCACCACGGCCACCTGCGGGGCGCCGTAGGTGGCGGCGGAGGAGGAGAACACCAGCCGGCCCACGCCCGCGTCCTGCATCGCCTGCAGCAGGTTCGCCTGACCGCCGACGTTCTGCTGCCAGTACCGGGCCGGCTGCTCGACGGACTCGCCGACCTGCTTGCGCGCGGCGAAGTGGACCACGGCGTCGACGGAGTGCTCCGCGAACGCCCCGCGCAGCACCTCCGGCGCCCGCTCCGCGGCCAGGTCGAGCTGCACCAGCGGGGCGTCCCCGACGCGCTCGGCCCGTCCGTTGGACAGGTCGTCGACCACCACGACGCGCTCACCGCGCTGCTGCAGCAGCCGCACCACGTGGGAACCGATGAAACCCGCACCGCCCGTCACCAGAACGCTCATGGTCGCGAGCGTATCCACCCGCCCGTCCGTCGAAGGGGTGCGTCCTCGAGCACTATGCCGTTGTCGTGGGCCGGCCTGCTGATCAGGTCGGGATGTCGACGCCTTCGCGGAGCAGGGCAACCCCGGCGACGGGGTCGCCGGGAACGTTGACGCTGACGCGAAAGATGTGGTTGACGGCGGTGCTGCGCCAGGCCAGGCGGGTGTAGCCGGGCTCCCTGTACTGCACGCCCAGGGCACTGCCGTTGCGCCACCTCAGCCTGGTGCGGTCCGCACGAGACAGCTTCTCAGCGACGCTGCGGTCGGTGCCCGACCCGTCTTCGGCGACCGCGGACGGTTGAGCGATGCAGCCGCCGTACTCGATCGTCATCCACACCAGCCCCCGGCGGCGGGCCTCGTGGAAGGGGGTGCGCTCGAGGTCCACGTCGGAGGGCAGGTAAGCGATGCCCACGCTGTGGAGGTCGGCTGAGGGTGGGGGCGGGCTTGATGCTGAGGGCACCGGGTGCTCGAAGAGGTCGGCGCCTTCCCAGCTGCCGCAGGCGGTGGTGAAGCCGCGCTGCTGCAGGAAGGGGAAGGTGGGCAGGGCGATGCCCAGGTGCTCGGCGACCTGCGCGCACGGCAGGGGGGGGGTGCCCAGCAGGTCGCGGGTGGTCTCCAGCATGGCCAGGGGGTTGCCGCGGCGGGAGCGGGAGGGCGCCCTCAGCGCGGCGACGGCGCGTTCTTGGGCGGGCGTGAGCACGAGCGCCGGCTCGGGGTGCCGGGTGGGTGAGCTAGAGGTGCCGCTGGTGGGGCTGGTGGCGCAGCTGGTGAGAGCGTGCAGCACGACGGTGAGCGCGGTGATCCGCCAGGCCAGCTGTGCTCGCCCACCCATGCTGACCCCTTCCTCCTCGCCGGTCGCCTGACCACTGTGACGTACCGATGGGTCCCGTCAGAGGCTCTTGCCTCATGAGGAGCACCGGATCGCGGGATGACCGCAAGACGAGCTCAGCGGTCAGGTAGAGCTAGGACGAGGGTGCGGGCGGTTTCGGGCAGCCCTGCTTGCGGCCAGGAGATGCTCAGGTGCGCGCGGCCATCGGCAGGCAGCTCATCGATCCAGTAGCTCACCTGCATGGTGAGGCGGGCCTCGCCGGTGGCGGTGTCCTCGAAGGTGCGGGTCGAGTACGTCTTGGGGTGGACCTGGTCGGCGAGGTCGTTGAGCGCCACGCGCAGCACCGGCTTGGAGCCCTCAGCTCCAACGCCGACCGAGTTCGAGTCCACACGGGGACCGGCGGGCAGGTGCCGCGCAGCGGTCTCGGCGTGCAGGTGCAGGTGCAGGTGCAGCATCAGGCCGGCGGGCTGGCCGTGGGCTTGAACGTGGTCCAGTTCGGCGCGGATGCCGGGTTCCTGGCTGAGAAGCAGTGGGCCGTGCACGAGGACGCCGGTGTCGTCCGGTGGGATGGCGGGGACCCAACGTCGCGGCATGGCTCCACTCTCGTGGCGATCATGCCCAGGAGCAACGCCCTGAAATCGGCAGATCCGGGCGGTCGGTGACGTCCATGACGGCGGGGTGACCGGACGGTGGTATCAGTGTTGCTACTTCAGTAGCATCGGCTCGTGAAGCTCAGCATCAGCCTGTCCGACGCCGACGTCGCCGCCCTCGACGAGCACGTCCGCCAGGCCGGTCTGCCGTCTCGATCGGCAGCGATCCAGCGGGCCGTCCGGGCCCTGACCCACCAGCAGCTGGAACAGGACTACGCCGCCGCCTGGAAGGACTGGGACGACTCCGGAGACCGCGAGGTGTGGGAAGGCGCCACCGCTGACGGACTGCGCTGATGCGTCGCGGAGAAGTCCGCCTCGTCGACGTCGACCCCGTTCAGGGCAGTGAGGCGAACAAGCGCCGGCCCGCGATCGTGGTCAGCAACGACCGGGCCAACGCGGTCGCTGAGCGCCTGGGCCGAGGCGTGGTCACCGTGGTCCCGGTGACCAGCGACACCGCCAGGGTGTTCCCCTTCCAGGTCCTGCTCACCGCTCAGGACACCGGACTGCACGTCGACTCCAAGGCCCAGGCCGAGCAGGTCCGCGCCGTCTCGGTGGACCGGCTGGGGCCGGCGTTGGGGCGGTTGCCGTTCGGGGCGTTGGACGCCCTCGACGACGCCTTGCGGCTGCACTTGGCTCTGTGAGGCCGGTGACGAGAGCGACCCTCATCGCGGGATGACCGGAAGGTCGTCGTCACCGCCGTCGAAGTCTGCAAGCATCTGGGGATGAGCACTGAGCAGGCCCAGAAGGCATCCCCCGCCGAGCAGGGGCGCTTCGGCTTCAGGGCCTGCGTCGGCGTCGTGCTCGTGTTCCTCGCGGTCGTGTTGCTCGTGAAGACGAGCAGTCCAGGTGAGGTGGTGTCGAGCTGCGCGCTCCTCGTGGTGGGGGCGGACCTGATGCTGCCTTGGGGGAAGCGGAGCCGTGCGGTGCGGGTGGTGAGCGTGGTGCTCGCCGTGGTGATGGTGGCCCTGGTCGTCGTGAGCATCGCTGTGCTGTGACCCGGTGGTGGGGGCCGGTGCAGGGAGAAGCGACGTCATGCAGGAGCGCGCACAACACGGGATGACCGTGAAGTCGTAGACCGGCCGTGACCGCGCCCAGATGCGGCAAGGTCGCACGTCGCTCCTCGCTCTGCTGCTGTCTGGCTCTCAGCTGCCGTCTGGCTGGCAGAAGCGCAGGACGTTGCCGTAGGGGTCGATGACCTCCATGGTCGGCCCGCCGGGGAAATCGATGTCCACCCCTGGTCGCAAGGGCGCGGCGGGGTGAGAGTGCAGCTCGGCGTGCAGGGCGTGGACGTCGGCCACCGCGATCCACACGACGCCGTGAGGACTGCCGTCCCCGTAGTGCTCAGACAGGTGCAGCACCGTCTGCCCGCGCGAGACCTGCACGTACAGCGGGAAGCCGGCCTCGAAGCGGTGCTCCCAGTCCAGGGTGAAGCCGAGGTAGTCCCGGTAGAAGCCCAACGCCACCTCGACGGACATCACCCGCAGCACCGGGACACCAGGAGCGAACGCCGGCGCCTGCACGGGCGCGGCCGCGATGTACGCGCCTGCCGTGGCGGCGAAGGTGTTCCAGTCCCGGGCGCCGTGCTGGTGGGCGATGAGTTCCAGGGCCAGGGAGTGGGGGACGTCGATGCCGGCGGCGCTCAGGTCACTGCGCAGCAGCTTGGCCAGGTCCTTGGCGCGGGCGGGAGGGGTCGACGACGGGGCCGACGACGGGGCCGAGGATGGGGTCATGGTGGGCCTTCCTGGGCGGCAGGTGCTGTGCCGGGTGCTCGCGTTGCCGGCTGCTGCCGCGTCCGGGAAGCCGCGGGAGGCTGGACCCAGCGGTGCATTCACCAGACCCCGGAGGGCGCGAGCGGCAGGCTGCACCGAGCCACCAGCAGGGTAGCCACCGCAGCGACGCCTGCCCAGATCCACGACCGCACGACATCCGCAGATCGTCAGACGCGCACAACGCGGGATGACCGTGCGTTCGGAGCCGCGGCGGACAGCGGTGCTGCAGGCGGGAGCGAACACGCCGGCGTGGGCCGTCGCTGCTCAAGCATGTCGGTGGTGGTCTGCAGCGAGACCGTCCGGCACCCCGCGGTGATCTTGCACCGTTGAGGGCTCAACGGTGCAAGATCACCATCAGGGAGGACGTCACGACATCGGCATGAGCGGAAGATCATCCAGCTCCGCCAAGATCCGTAGGACAGGCCCTAGGCTCGCCGCGTGTTCGTCCTGGAGAACCGCGTCCAGCCCTACGCGTGGGGGACCGCGCACGCGATCCCCGAACTGCTGGGCACCGCGCCCGACGGCCGCCCGCAGGCGGAGTTGTGGATCGGCGCCCACCCCGCGGCACCGTCCACGGCGGTGCCCGCCGCGGGCGGGCCGGCGCGCCCGCTGGACGAGGTCGTCGCCGCCGACCCCGCCGGAGCGCTCGGCCCGCACCGCCGCCGCGACCGCCTCGGCTTCCTGCTGAAGGTGCTCTCCGCGGGTGCGCCGCTGTCCCTGCAGGCGCACCCCGACCGCGCCACCGCGCAGCGCCGCCACGCCGAGGAGGAGGCCGCCGGCGTCCCGCTGGACGCTCCCCACCGGCTCTACCGCGACGACGAGCACAAGCCGGAGCTGCTGTACGCGCTGGAGCCGTTCGCCGCCATGGCCGGCTTCCGCCCGCCCGCCGCGGCCCGCGAGCTGCTCGCCGGGCTCGACCTGCCCCAGCTGCCGCCCGCCGCGGCCGGCCTGCTCGCCGGCCTGCTCGCCGACCTCGCCGGCACCGACGAGAGCGCCGCGCTGCGCGCCGCCACCGCCCGGCTGCTGCGGGCCGGCGAGGAGGCCGCCGCACCGCTGGCCGGTGCCGTCGCCACCGCCTGCCGCGACGTCGACGACGACTCCGCCCGCTGCGTCGTCCTGCTGGCCGAGCACCACCCCGGCGACGCGGGCGTGCTGGTGTCCACCCTGCTGAACCAGGTGCGCCTGGCGCCGGGGGAGGCGCTGTACCTGCCGGCGGGCAACGTGCACGCCTACCTGTCGGGCACCGGCGTGGAGCTCATGGCCAGCTCCGACAACGTCCTGCGCGGCGGCCTGACCCCCAAGCACGTCGACGTGCCCGAGCTGCTGCGCGTGCTCGACTTCCGGGTCCTGCCCCCGCCGCTGCTGGCACCGCACCGCCCCTCCGGGCGCGAGACGGTGTTCGCGCCCGCCGACGTCGACGACTTCGCCCTCACCGTGCTCGACGCGCGCCCCGGCGAGAGCACCGCGTGGGAGCGGCCGGTGCCGCGCTCCCTGCTGTGCCTCCAGGGCGAGGTGCGGGTGGCGTCCACCGCCGGGGAGGTCGTCCTCACCCGCGGGCGCTCCGCGTTCGCCACCGCCGCCGAGCACCCGCTGACCGTCACCGGCGCGGGGACCCTGGTGGCGGCGACCCCCGGCGGCGCCTGAACCGCCCCGACGCCAGGGCGCGCGCCAGCACCGGCGCCGCCAGCAGCATCACCAGCAGCCGCAGCACCTGCACGCTCAGCACGAACGTGGCGTCCGCGCCCGAGCCGACCGCCGCGGCCAGCACCGCGTACAGCCCGCCGGGCGTGGTCGCCAGGTAGGTGTCCAGCAGCGGCAGGCCCGTCGCCGCCGACAGCAGCGCCGCAAGCCCCGCGCTGCCCGCGACGCCGACCGCGATGAGCGCCAGCGCCGCCGGCAGCACCCGCGCCGCGCTCGCCAGGGACGCGGGCGTGAACCGCAGGCCCACCTGCAGGCCGATGAGCGCGTACGCCACCGCCTCCAGCGCCCCCGGCACCCGCACGCCGTCGGCCAGGCCGCCCAGCGACAGCACCGCCGCCAGCAGCATCGGCCCCAGCAGCGGCGCCGCCGGCAGGTGCGCGCGCCGGCCCAGCCACGCCCCCGCCGCCCCGCACACCGCCACCAGCAGCGGACCCGCCCACGGCGGGCCGCCGTCCGCGGCCGGCGCCGCCTCCTGCGCGCGCACCCCGAACACCAGGTGCAGCACCACCGGCAGCGACAGCACCACCACCAGCACCCGCAGGTACTGCACGACCGCCACGACCCGCTCGTCCGCGCCCAGCTGGCGGGCCATCACCACCAGGCCGCCGGCGCCCCCCGCCACCAGCGCGAACGCACCGGTGACCGGATCCACGTCGCGGTGCCGGCCCAGCAGCGCGCCGGTGCCCAGGCTCAGCACCAGCGTGCCCAGCGTCACCAGCAGCACCGGCAGCCAGTGCTCACCGAGCGCGGCCAGCGTCGACAGCTGCACGAGCGTGCCGATCGTCACGCCGACGGCGGCCTGCGCGGCGGTGCCCGTGCCGCGGGGCAGCTCGAGCGCGCGGGGCAGCGCCAGCGCGTCCAGCAGGCCCACGAGCAGCCCGGCGAACAGCGCCGGCGACGGCAGCCCCAGGGCGGCCAGCCCCGCCGAGGCGGCCGCGGTCGCCGCCGCCAGCACCAGGGCGTGCCCGAGGGTGCGCGCCAGCGGCGCGCGGGGAGCGCGCTGCACGCTCAGGTGCGCGGCAGCCGCGCGTCCACCCGTTCCTGCTCGGCCACCGTCCCCGGCAGCGTCCCCAGGTCCGGGGTCAGCACCACCG
Source organism: Kineococcus sp. G2 (assembly GCF_037154035.1). Lineage (NCBI taxonomy): Bacteria > Bacillati > Actinomycetota > Actinomycetes > Kineosporiales > Kineosporiaceae > Kineococcus > Kineococcus sp. G2. The sequence goes on from NZ_JBBBEM010000128.1 coordinate 14,991, forward strand.
AGCCGCCGCGGCACCACGCCGCCAGCGGCCCGCGCACGGTGCCGGCGGGACCGACGTCGGTGAGCAGCCGCACGCGCACCGGCCACGCCGCACCCGCGGCGGCCGCCTCGCCCAGCAGGGAGCCGTGCGCGAGGTCGTCCAGGGCGCCGTCGTCGGGCGCCGGCTGCGCGAGCGGCGCGTGGACGTCGCCGTAGCCGGTGACCACGCGCGCGTAGTCCAGCACCCCGGCCGGCAGCGCCGCCCCGAACGACGTGGCCAGCGGGGCCAGGGACACGGCCACCCGGTCGGCGGGGCCGTCCGCGAGGGCCGCGGTGTCCGCGGAGACGAGGACGTCGGCGTCCGCGCTCGCACCGGTCAGGGCGTGCGCACCGGTGGACAGCACCGCCAGCTGCCACACGAGGGTGCGCCAGTGCGCGGGCAGGTCCAGGGCGACGCGGGTGCCGGGGCCGGCGTCGAACTCCTCCTCCAGCAGGTTCGCCGTCTTGGCCACCCAGTTGACGAGCACCCGCGCGGACAGCTCCACGCGCTCGCCCGTCTCGGCGTACCGCTCGCCGTAGAAGGTCAGGCGCGGGGCGGTGGGGTCGTCGGCGAGGAGCGTCTGCAGCAGCGCGGGCACCGAGCGCGCGGTGGTGGGTGGCACGCCCCCACGCTACGTGCGGCGCCGGGTCCTCACCCGCCGGCCGTGCCACCCGCCCAGCCCGCCCCGGGCCCGCCCTGCGCCTCGTCGCCCTCCCACCCCTCCGTGATCAAGGAAGTTGCCACTTCCTTGATCACGGAGGGGTGGGAGGTGGGTGCCGGGGGCACCGGGGTGGGGGCGCGGTGCGCGGGCTCGTCGGCGGGAGCCGCTAGCGTCCCGGGGTGCCCGCAGCCCCCCGCGCCGACGCCGCTCCCGCCGACCGCGCCGCGCACCCCGAGCCCGCCTGGGCGGGGGTGCTGCTGACGCGGGTCCCGGTGGTGCTGGCCGCCGCCGTCGCCGCGGTCACCGCGGTGGCCGTGCCCCTGGTGCTGGCGGACCTGTGGGCGCCGTGGACCGCGGTGCCGGTGTGCCTGGTCGCCGCCGCGCTCGCCGGGCGCCTGGCGTGGGCGGTGCCGGTCGTCGCGACCCCCGCGTGGGCGGCGCTGCTCAGCGCGGCCGTGGCTGCGGGCGGCGGCCTGTGGGCGGCGCTGACCCGCGCCGAGCACGTCGTGCTGCGCCGCGACGCCGGCTCGCAGGCCCTCTACGCGCACCACCTCGCCACCCACCACGGCCTGCCCGTGGACCCCTCGCTCGCCGCGCTCGGCGGCGCGCAGGCGCTCGCCGACCCGAACGTGACGATCGCCAGCCCCGCCTTCTACGAGGTCGGCACCGACGTCGTGCCGCAGTTCCTGCTCGGCGCGCCCGCGCTGTACTCGCTGGGGGAGTGGGCCGCCGGCTGGGAGGGGCTGCTGCTGGCGCCGGCGGTGGTGGCCGTCGCCGCCCTGCTGACGGTGGCCGGGCTGGCCGCGCGCCTGGTGGGGCCCCGCTGGGCGCCCCTGGCCGTGGCGGTGTTCGCGCTGGCCCAGCCGGTGCTGCACGTGAACCGCTCCACGTACTCGGAGGTGCCCGCGCTGCTGGTGCTCACCGCGGCCGCCTCCGTCCTCGTCGCGGCCACCGCGGCGACGGGCACCCCCGCGCTCTCCGCGCGCCTGGGCGGCGGCGCGGGCCTGCTGCTGGGCGCGTGCGGGTTCGTGCGCATCGACTACCTGCGCGAGGTGGCGCTGCTGCTGCCCGTGGTGGCGGGCCTGGCCGCGCTGCGGCACCCGGCCGCGCGCGCCCTGCTGGCCGGCACCGCGGTCACGTCCGTGCTGGCCGCCGCCGCCGCGGTGACGTACTCGCGGCCCTACCTCGGCACCATCGCCGGTTCCCTGCTGCCGCTGGTGGCCGCGCTCGCCGCCCTGGGCGCCGCCTCCTGGCTGGGCCTGCGGCTGGTGCGCTCCGGCCGGCTCGCGCGGGTGCGGTGGCTGACGAGCCCGCGGCTGGGGCCGGCGCTGGCGGGGGTGCTGGCTCTGGTGCTGGTGGTGCTGGCCAGCCGGCCGCTGTGGCTGGTGGTGCGCCAGGACCCCGCCGACCCCGGCAGCAGGCTCGTCGCCGGGCTCCAGCGGGCGCAGGGGCTGCCCCTGGACGGCGGGCGCACCTACGCGGAGCACTCGGTGGACTGGCTGGCCTGGTACCTGGGCTGGCCGGCGGTCGTGGCCGCGGGCGCGGCCGCCGTGCTGCTGCTGGCGCGCCTCGTGCCGGCCCTGCAGGGGCGCGGGCCCCTGCCGGCGTGGTCGGCGCCGTTCGTCGTGGCCGTGGGCTCGACGCTGCTGACGCTGTACCGCCCCGGCATCACCCCCGACCACCCGTGGGCGGACCGCCGCTTCGTGCCGGTGGTGCTGCCCGCCGTCGTGCTGCTGGCCACCGCCGCCCTCGCGCGGGCGGTGCGCGTCCCGCCCGCCCGGTGGGGGCGGGTGGCGGTGGGGGCCGCGGGGGCGGCGGTGCTGCTCGTGCCGGCGGCGGTGGCGACCGCCCCGCTGGCCGGGCAGCGCACCGAGCGGGGGCAGCTCGCCGCCGTCGCCGAGGCGTGCGCCTCCTTCGAGGACGGCGACGTCGCGCTCGCGGTGGACCCGCGCTCGCGCAACGAGTGGCCGCAGGCGCTGCGCGGCACGTGCGGGGTGCCCACCGCCTCGATCGTCGTGCCGACCTCCCAGGGCCGGCCCGGCACGCAGGAGTACCTGGACGTGCTGCGAGCGGCGGTGCAGCGGCAGGCGGAGCGGGTGCGCGAGGCCGGCGGCCGCCCCGTGCTCGTCGCCGCCGGCGGCGACCTCGCGGCCGCGGACACGCTGCGCGCGCTGGGGGTGGACGAGCCCACCACGGTGACGCGGGTGCGCACCAGCGAGGACGAGCGGGTCCTCACCGAGCGCCCCGACGGCGGCCAGGCGATCACCGTGGAGCTGGTGACCGGCCTCGCCCCCGGACCGGCCGGCGGACCGGCCGAGGAGCCCGCCGGCTGAGGCGCCGCGTCAGGGCAGCTTCGCCCGCGAGCAGCGCGTCACGTACGGCATGTCCAGCGTCCCCGCGCCCGTCAGCCGCTCCTCGGCCTGGGCGCGCACGTCGTCCAGCACCTCCCGGCGGCGCTCCTCGTCGAGGGTGATGACCCAGCTGCGCGAGAGCGTCAGCTCCAGCAGCCCCTCGACGGTCATCGGCTGGTTCCAGCGCACGTCGTAGCGCTCCACCGGCCCGAACGGCGGGCCCACGCGCGGTGCGAGGCTGCCCAGCTGCTCCTCGCCGGGCCCGGGCAGGGTGCGGTCCAGCTGCGCCACCCAGTCCACGGACGTCTCGCGCACGTTCCACAGCAGCCCCAGCCACCCGCCGGGGCGCAGCACCCGCGCCACCTCCGGGGCCGCGGCGTCCGGGTCCACCCAGTGCCACGCCTGCGCCATGACGACGGCGTCGACGCTGCCGTCGGGCAGCGGCACCGACTCGCCGGTGCCGTCGAGGACCTCCACGTCCGGCAGCACGCGCGCGAACTCCTCGCGCATCCCCGGCGTGGGCTCGACCGCGACGACCTCCAGCCCGCGCGCCACGAGCAGCCGGGTGAGCTTGCCGGTGCCGGCGCCCAGGTCGAGCACGCGGCGCGCCCCGGGCGGGAGCACCCAGTCCAGGGCCTCGGCGGGGTAGCCGGGGCGGGCGCGCTCGTACACGGCGGCGGCCGCGCCGAAGGAACGGGCCTGGGCGGTGCGCTGCGCCCTGCGCTGGTCGGGGTCCACGTCGCACATGCTGCACGTCGCGCGGGGGCGCTCGTCGCCGGGTACCCCCGTCCGGCGTGGGTAAGCTCCCCAGCGCCATGGCACCCGAACTCCCCGCAGACGCCGTCGCGTCCCCGCCCGCCCCGCCGGCGCCCGCAGGCGGCCCCGGCCCGCTGCCGCCCCCGGCGGGGGAGGACGTGCCCCCCGTCGCCACGATCGTGCTGCCCTGCTACAACGAGGAGGCGCACGTCCTGCTCGAGATCGAGCGGATCACCGCGGCCATGGACGCCGACGGCATGGCGTACGAGCTGCTCGCCGTGGACGACGCCTCCAGCGACGGCACCCTCGCGGTGCTGCGCGAGGCCGAGCGCCGCTTCCCGCACCTGCGGGTCGTGGCGTTCCGGCGCAACGGCGGCTCCGGCACGGTGCGGCGCATCGGCACGCAGATGGCCCGCGGCGAGATCGTCGTGTGGACGGACGCGGACATGACGTACGAGAACGAGCGCATCCCCGAGCTGGTGCGGGTGCTGCTGGAGGACGACTCCTACGACCAGGTCGTGGGCGCGCGCACCACCGAGGAGGGCACCCACAAGGTGCTGCGGGTGCCGGCGAAGTTCGTCATCCGCAAGGTCGCCGAGGTGCTGGCCCGCCAGCGCATCCCCGACCTGAACTCCGGCCTGCGCGCCTTCCGCAAGTCGGTCTCGCTGCCGTACCTGCGGCTGCTGCCGCCCGGCTTCTCCTGCGTCACGACGATCACGCTGGCGTTCCTGTGCAACCAGCACGACGTGAAGTACGTGCCCACCACGTACGCCAAGCGCGCGGGCACCTCGAAGTTCCACTTCGTCAAGGACGCCTACCGCTACATCCTGCAGGTGCTGCGGATGGTCATGTACTTCGAGCCGCTGCGGGTGCTGATGCCGCTGGCGCTGTTCCTGTTCGGCCTCGGCTTCGTCAAGGCCGTCACCGACATGTTCCGGCACGCGTTCTACTTCCCGGCCAACACGGTGCTGCTGCTGGTGTCCGGGCTGCTCATCGGCTCGGTGGCGCTGCTGGCCGACCTCGTGGTGCGCTCGCGGGACTCCGCGTGAGCGGCGCGGGCGGGCCGGGTTCCCGCGTCGTCGTGGTGGGCCCGGCCCACCCCGCCAAGGGCGGCACCGCGCTGCACACCACCGAGCTGGCCCGGCACCTGGCCGCCGCGCCGGGCGCCGAGGTCAAGCTGGTCTCCTGGGCGCGGCAGTACCCCGTCGCGCTGTACCCGGGGCGCCCGGAGGTGCCCGACGGGGTCCCGGAGGTGCCCGCCTTCGAGCCCACGGTGCGCTCCCTGGTGTGGAGCTCGCCGGCCTCCTGGGTGCGCACCGGGCGCCGGATCGCGCCCGCGGACCTCGTGGTCCTCACCCACGTGGTGCCGGTGCAGGTGCCGGCCCTGCTGGGCGTGCTCGCCGGGCTGCGCTCGGCGGGCTCGGGCGCCCGCACCGTCGTCGTGGCGCACAACGTGCTGCCGCACGAGTCGCGGCCCGGCGACGCGCTGCTGGTGCGCCGGCTGCTCTCCGGCGTGGACGGGGTGCTCGTGCACACCGACGCCCAGGCGGAGCTGGCCCGCTCCCTGGGCGCTGCGCGCGTGGAGGTCGCCGACCTGCCCCCGCACCTGCCGGGCGGCGCGCCGCTGCCGGGACCGGCCGGCTCGCACGTGCCGCGCGACGGCGGGGTGCGGCTGCTGAGCCTGGGCGTGGTGCGCGGGTACAAGGGCGTGGACGTGCTCCTGGAGGCGCTGCGCCTGGTGCCCTCGGCCCGGCTGACGATCGCCGGCGAGCTGTGGGGTGACGCCGGGCGCCGGGTGCGCGAGCTGGCCGTCGCCCCCGGCCTGCGCGGGCGCGTGCGGCTGCGCGAGGGGTACGTGCCCGCCGCGGAGCTGCCGGCGCTGCTGGCCGAGCACGACGCGCTGGTGCTGCCGTACCGCACCGCCACCGCCTCGCAGAACGCGCTGCTGGCGTTCGCGCACGGCCTGCCGGTCGTGGCCACCCGCACCGGGTCCTTCCCCGCGCAGGTGCGCGACGGCGTCGACGGCGTCCTCGTCGAGCCCGGCAGCGTGCCGGCGCTGGCCGAGGGGCTGCTGCGCCTGGCGGACGGCGGGCTGCAGCGGCTGCGCGAGGGCGTGCAGCCCCCCGACCTGGAGGAGCCGTGGTTCGGCTACCTGGCGGCGCTGCGCCGCGCCGCCGGGGGGACGACGGCCGCCGCCCCGCCCGGTGGGCGGCTGGTGGCGGTGGCCAAGCGCGGCGCCGAGCACGCCCTGTGGGCCCGGGTGGGCGTGCAGCGCCGCGCCGGTGAGCTGCTGGCCGCCCGCGAGCTGGGTGCCCCGCCGGCGCGCCGGCCGGTGCCCAGCGGCGTGCCGCGCACCGGGGTGCTGCAGGACGCCGCCGAGGTCGCCGACGCCGTGGCGCAGACGAAGCGCCTGCGCCTGCCCGCGCACCCGGACGCCCCGAAGAACTGGGACGCCCTGGGCGCGGTCGCCGCCGTCCTCACCCTCGCCGACGACGGCTCGCGCGCCGCGCGGGTGCTGGACGCCGGCAGCGCCCGCTACTCGCCGGTGCTGCCGTGGCTGCGGCTGTACGGCTTCGGCGCCGAGCGGGGGGCGCTGGCGGGCATCAACCTGGAGTTCGGCGCCCCCGTGCACCGCGACGGGGTGGAGTTCCGCCACGGCGACGTCACCGACACCGGCCTGCCGGACGGCTCGCTGGACGCGGTGACGTGCCTGTCGGTGATCGAGCACGGCGTGCCGGTGCCGGCGTTCCTCGCCGAGTGCGCGCGGGTGCTGCGCCCGGGCGGGGTGCTGTGCGTGTCCACCGACTACGACGCCGACCCGCCGGACACCACCGGCATCACCGCCTACGGCGCCCCGGTGCGGATCTTCTCGCCCGCGGGCGTGCGCGAGCTGGTGGCGCAGGCGGACCGGGTGGGGCTGGAGCTGGTGGGGGAGCTGACCGACGACGTCCTCGCCCACCCCGAGCGCCCGGTGCACTGGGCGCGCACCGGCCTGGACTACACGTTCGTGCTCCTGACGTTCCGCCGGCGCTGACCCGCGTGCTGGGCCGGGCCCTCGCGCTGCTGCGCTCGCCGTGGGTGCGCGGCGGCTTCCTGCTGCTCGCCCTCGCCCTGGCGGTGGCGTACCTGGTGCGCGAGCGCGCCGCGATCGCGGACGCCTGGCACCGCCTGGACGCGCTCGCGGTGCTGGCCGCGCTGGTGCTGTCGGTGGCGAACGTGGCGCTGTCGGGGGCGTCGTGGCGCGCGGTGCTGGCCGACCTCGGCTCACCGCTGGCGGCGCGGGACGCGGCACGGGTGTTCTTCGTCGGCCAGCTCGGCCGGTACGTGCCGGGCACCGTGTTCCAGTTCGTCGCCCAGGCGGAGCTGGCCCGCGACCTGGGGGTGCCGCGCCGGCGCACCGGGTCGGCGCTGGTGGTGGCGCTGCTGGTGTCGATGACGACGGCCGGGCTGCTGGTGACGGGCGTGCTGCCCCTCGCGCTGCGCGGCGCCGACGTGCCGGGCGGCGCGTGGGCGGGTGCGCTGCGCTGGGCGGTGCCGCTGCTGCTGGTGCTGCTGGTGCCGGCGGTGCTGAACCGGCTGCTGGGGGTGCTGCTGCGGCTGGCGCGGCAGGAGCCGCTGGAGCACCCGGTGACGGCCCGGGGGCTGCTGGCCTCGGCGGGCTGGGCGCTGGCGTCGTGGCTGGCGGTGGGGCTGCAGGTGTTCGTGCTGGTGCGCTCGCTGGGGGCCGGCTGGCCGGTGGGCCGGCTGCTGGCGCTGGCGGTGGGCGGCTACGCGCTGGCGTGGGTCGTCGGGTTCCTGGTGGTGCTGGCGCCGGCGGGGGCGGGGGCGCGGGAGGTCGTCCTGGCCGCGGTGGTGGCCCTCGCCGCCGGTGGCGGGGTGCCGGCCGTGGTGGTCCTGGGCTCGCGGGTGCTGCTGACGGCGGCGGACCTGCTGCTGGCGCTGGCGGCGCTGGCCGCCACCCCGGGCGCCGTGGCCCGCCTGCGCCGCGCCCGTTCCCGCCCCACCTCCTGACCCCCCACCCCCGCGGTGATCAAGGAAGTGGCAACTTCCTTGATCACCGAGGGGGTGGCGGGGCGGGCGGGAGGTTGCGATCGTGTGAAGAATCGCCACGCGCGGCGATCCTGTTTGGTCTGCCCGGGTGAGTGTCGGCATGGTGTGTCGGCCCGGCACCCGCCCGCCGACCCGGCGGCCGGACCGCTCGGGCGTCGTCGACCGCGGAAGAGGGAACCCCATGCGCCGCCGCACCGTGCTCAGCTCGCTCGCCGCCACGCCGATCGTCGTCGCCGGCTGCAGCACCGGCGAAGGCGTGGACACCGGCGGCACCGGCCAGGCCGGCGGGGAGGGCGGCGGCGAGTTCGTCGCGGCCATCAGCGCCCAGCCGGACCAGTTCGACCCGCACAAGACCACCGCGTACGCCAGCTTCCAGGTGCTGGAGAACGTCTACGACACCCTCGTGGTCCCCGGCGCCGAGGACCAGGTGATGCAGCCGTCCCTGGCGACGGACTGGACCACCAGCGAGGACGGGCTCACCTGGACGTTCACGCTGCGCGACGGCGTGACGTTCCACGACGGCTCCACCTTCGACGCCGACGACGTCGTCTTCTCGTACAACCGCATCATCGACCAGCAGCTGTCCAACGCCTACCGCTTCGCCACCGTCACCGACGTGCGCGCGCAGGACCCCCGCACCGTCGTCATCACCGTCTCCGAGCCCACCCCCGCCCTGCTGGCGCAGATCGGCGCCTTCAAGGGCATGGCGATCCTGCCCTCCGGTGTGGACGAGGCGAGCCTGACGACGCAGGCCGTCGGCACCGGCCCGTTCCGGCTGGAGAACACCTCCGCCAGCGAGGTCTCGCTGAGCCGCTTCGACGACCACTGGGGCGGGCCGGCCAGTCTCCCGGGGATGACGTTCCGGTTCCTCACCGAGCCGGCCGCCGCGATGACCGCGCTGACCAGCGGCCAGGTGCAGTGGACCGACAACGTGCCCACCCAGGACGTCTCGGACCTCGCCGAGGACGAGCAGGTCGAGCTCGGGCAGGTCGCCAGCGTCGACTACTGGTACCTGGCGATGAACCACGCCAAGGCGCCGTTCGACGACCGGGACGTGCGCCGGGCGATCGCCACCGCGGTGGACCGCTCGGCCGTGACCGAGGCGGCGCGCTTCGACGCGGCCCGCCCGAACCAGACGGCGATCCCCGAGGACAGCTACTGGTACTACGACTACGCCCCCTTCACCACGGACCTGGACGAGGCCAAGCGCCTGCTGGAGGGCGCCGGCGTCACCACCCCGATCACGATGGGCCTGATGGTGACCTCCGAGTACCCGGAGACGGTGACGGCCGCGCAGGTGCTCGCCAGCCAGCTGGAACCGCTCGGCGTCCAGGTGGAGATCCAGACGGAGGACTTCGCGACCTGGCTGGACCGGCAGGGCCGCGGCGACTTCGACGCGTTCATGCTCGGCTGGCTGGGCAACATCGACCCGTTCGACTACTACGACGGCCAGCACCGCACCGGCGGGTCGAACAACTTCCACGGGTACTCCAGCCCCGTCACCGACGACCTGCTGAACCGCGCCGCCGTCGCCACCGACCGCGAGCAGCGCAAGGACCTGTACGACCAGGCCGCGCAGCAGATCGTCGACGACGTGTCCTACCTGTACCTGTACAACCCGGACGTGGTGCAGGCGTGGACGCCCGGCCTGACCGGCTACACGATCCGCCCGGACAAGGCCGTGAACTTCGAGGAGGTGGAACTGCCCTCGTGACGGGGCTCGTGCTGCGGCGGACGCTGCAGTCCGTCGTCGTCCTCCTCGGCGTCAGCGTCGTGGTGTTCGCGCTCGTGCACCTCGTCGACGGCGACCCGGTGCGCCTGGCGCTGGGCACCCGGTTCGACCAGGAGACGTACGAGGCGCTGCGCGAGCGCGCCGGCCTGGACCAGCCGCTGGTGGTGCAGTACCTGCAGTGGATCTCCAGCGCCGTCACCGGCGACCTGGGGGTCAGCTTCCGCTCCGGCGAGCCGGTCACCGCCCTGATCCTGGAGCGGCTGCCGGCGACCCTGTCCCTGGCGGGTGCCTCGATCCTCGTGGCGCTGCTCATCGCGGTCCCGCTGGGCACCGCCTCCGCGCTGCGGCCGCGCTCCGTCGTCGACGCCGCGGGCACGGTGCTGAGCCAGATCGGCATCTCGGTGCCGGAGTTCTGGATGGGCATCATGCTCATCCTGCTGTTCGCCGGGACGCTGGGCTGGTTCCCCGCCGGCGGGTACGTGCCGCTGAGCGACGACCCGCTGCAGTGGGCGCGCGCCCTGGTGCTGCCGGCGGTGACGACGGGCCTGGTCTCGGGCAGCGTCCTGACGAGGTTCACCCGCTCCAGCGTCCTGGAGGCGCTGGGCGCCGAGCACGTGCGGACGGCCCGCGCGAAGGGCCTGGGGCCGCGGGCGGTGCTGAACTGGCACGTGCTGCGCAACGCGCTGCTGCCGCTGGTGACGGTGACGGGCGTGCAGCTGGCGTACCTGCTCTCCGGGGTCGTCGTGGTGGAGATCGTGTTCGCGTGGCCCGGTCTGGGGCAGCTGGCGCTGCAGGCGGTGCAGGCGCGCGACTACCCGGTCCTGCAGGGCGCGGTGCTGCTGTTCGCGTTCGTGTTCCTCCTCGTGAACCTGGTGGTGGACCTGCTGTACTCCAAGCTCGACCCGAGGATCAGCGCGTGAGCGCCGCCCAGGACCCGGTGGCGGTCCCCGCCCGGCGGATCTCGGTGCGCCCGGCGCGCGGGCGGTTCACCACGGCGCTGAAGCTGCTGCTGACGTCGCCGCCGACCCTGTTCGCCACGCTCGTCGTGATCGGTGTGGTGGTCCTGGCGCTGTTCGACGAGCTGATCGCCCCCACCGGCTACAACGAGGTGGACGTGCAGCAGCGGCTGCTGCCGCCGGGAGCGGGGCACTGGTTCGGCACGGACGACCTGGGCCGCGACGTCCTCAGCCGCGTGGTCCTCGGCGCGGCGGTGTCGCTGCAGGTGGGCGCGGTCGCGGTGGGTTTCTCCCTGCTGGTCGGCGTCACCGTCGGCCTGCTCGCGGGCTACTACGGCCGCTGGCTGGACACGGTGCTCATGCGGCTGATGGACGTGCTGTTCGCGTTCCCCGCGATCCTGCTGGCCATCGCGGTCATCGCGATCCTCGGGCCCGGCACCACGAACGCGATGATCGCCATCGGCATCACGTACACGCCGGTGTTCGCCCGCGTCACCCGCGCCGCGGTCCTCGGCGTGAAGGAGAGCGTGTTCGTGCGGGCCTCGCGCTCGGTGGGCGTCTCCGACGCCCGGATGCTGCTGCGGCACGTCCTGCCGAACGCCGCGCCGCCCATCATCGTGCAGACGTCGGTGAGCCTGGCGTTCGCGGTGCTCGCCGAGGCGGCGCTGTCGTTCGTGGGCCTGGGCACGCAGCCGCCGGCCCCCAGCTGGGGGCGGATGCTCTCGGAGGGGCGCAGCTACCTGGAGGACGCCTGGTGGATGGCGGTGTTCCCCGGCCTGGCGATCGTGCTGCTGGTGCTGGCGTTCAACCTGCTGGGCGACGGGCTGCGCGACGTGCTGGACCCGCAGCAGCGCAGCGCCCTGGAGGCCGCGCGCGCGAAGCCGCGCCGACGGCGCCGGGCGGGGGTGGGCGCGTGAGCGAGCCCGTCCTGGCGGTGGAGGACCTGCGGGTGCGGATGGACACCCCCCGCGGCACCGCCCACATCGTCAACGGCCTGAGCTACTCCGTGGCGCCGGGGGAGACCGTCGCCGTCGTGGGGGAGTCCGGCAGCGGCAAGAGCGTGTCGGTGATGGCGCTGCTGGGGCTGCTGCCGAAGCGGGCCGAGGTCACCGGCAGCGCCCGCTTCCGCGGCCGCGACCTGCTGGCGATGCGCGAGCGGGAGCTGCGCGCCGTGCGCGGCGACGGCGTCGGCATGGTGTTCCAGGACCCCATGACGTCGCTGAACCCGGTGCTGAGCATCGGCCGGCAGCTCACCGAGGGGCTGCTCGCGCACCGCAGGGTCTCCGGGAAGAAGGAGGCGCGCGAACGGGCCGCGCAGCTGCTCGCCGACGTGGGCCTGCCCGACCCGCGCGCGGCCCTGGACCGGTTCCCGCACGAGCTGTCCGGCGGGATGCGCCAGCGCGTCGTCATCGCGATCGCCCTGGCGGGCGATCCCGCCCTGCTCATCGCCGACGAGGCCACCACCGCCCTCGACGTCACCGTGCAGGCGCAGATCCTCGACCTCGTGGAGCGGCTGCAGGCCGAGCACGCCACCGCCGTGGTGTGGATCACCCACGACCTCGGGGTGGTCGCCGGGATCGCCGACCGGGTGCTGGTGATGTACGGCGGGCGCTGCGTGGAGGACGGCACCGTCGACGACGTCTTCGAGCGCCCCGCCCACCCCTACACGCAGGGGCTGCTGGGCTCGCTGCCGCAGCTGCACGACGGCGACGGCGGCGGCCCGCGCGAGCTGGTCGCCATCGGCGGCACCCCGCCGCCGCCCACCGACCTGCCGCCCGGCTGCGTGTTCTGGCCGCGCTGCCCGGTGCGCGGCGACGAGCGCTGCGCCGGCGAGCAACCGCCCCTGACCGCGGTGGGCGGGGGCGGCGGGGGCCCCGTGCCGCACCGGGCGGCGACGTTCTACGACGCGGCGCGCGACGCCGGGGAGGTGGGCTCGTGAGCACGGCCGCGGGTGGGAACGCGCACGACGACGTCCTGGTGCGGGCGCGCGGGCTGCAGGTGCACTTCCCGGTGCGCTCCAAGGGCCTGCGCCGGGAGCGCACCGGCGCGGTGCGGGCCGTGGACGGGGTGGACCTGGACATCCGCCGCGGCGAGACGCTCGGGCTGGTGGGCGAGTCCGGCTGCGGCAAGTCCACCCTCGGCAACGCGCTGCTGCGGCTGGTGGAGCCCACCGCCGGCCGCGTCGAGTTCGACGGCACCGACGTCACCGCCCTGTCGGCGAAGGCGCTGCGCGCGCTGCGCCGGCGCGCCGTCATGGTCTTCCAGGACCCGTACGCCTCCCTGGACCCGCGCACCACCGTCGGGCAGACCGTCGCCGAGCCGCTGCAGGTGCACGGCCTGCACCGCGGCACCGAGGCGCGGGCGGCGCGGGTGGCGGAGCTGCTGGAGCTGGTCGGCCTGGACCCCTCGGTGGCCTCGCGCTACCCGCACGAGTTCTCCGGCGGTCAGCGCCAGCGCGTCGGCATCGCCCGCGCCCTGGCGGGTGAGCCGGACTTCGTGGTGTGCGACGAGGCGATCGCCTCCCTGGACGTCAGCGTCCAGGCGCAGGTGCTGAACCTGCTGCGCGACCTGCAGCAGCGGCTCGGGCTGACGTACCTGTTCGTCTCCCACGACCTGGCCGCCGTGCGGCACGTCAGCGACCGCATCGCCGTCATGTACCTCGGGCGCGTGGTCGAGGTCGGCGCCGCGGAGGACGTCAGCGCCCGCCCCCAGCACCCGTACGCGCAGGCGCTGCTGTCCGCGGTGCCGCTGCCCGACCCGGCCGCCGAGCGCCGCCGCGAGCGGATCGTCCTGTCCGGCGACGTGCCGTCGGCGACGCGGGTGCCGTCCGGGTGCCGCTTCCGCACCCGCTGCCCGCGCGCGTTCGCGCCCTGCCCGGACGTGGACCCCGCGCTGCAGGAGGTGGAGCCGGCGCACACGGCCGCCTGCCACCTGCACGGCGTCGTGGGGGTGCCGGTGGCCGCGGAGGAGCGCGCCGGCGCCTGAGCGGCACCTCGCACGGCGCGGTGTCACCCGGTCGACGGCGCGGCGGCTGCTCCGATCCGGCGGTCCGGTGCGCGGACGGTGCGGACGGGGCGGGTGCGTGCCGAGGAGCACGAGGTGAAGACCGTCGTGCAGATCGAGACCACCAAGCCGATCGGGATCCGTGAGCTCAACGGCTTCCTGACGGGCATCGCCCAGCGGATGCCGGGCTGCTTCGTCTCCCAGGGGCCCAGCACCCGGGGGCGCCTGACCGTGGTGGTGCTGGCCCCCGGCCCGCTGGAGCTGGAGGTGGCCGAGGAGGTGCTGGAGTCGCTGCCGCACCTGTGCGACTCCATCGCCGGGCTGTCGCTGGGTGAGCCCGCCCGCAGGGCCGCCGCCTGACGCGGCGGTCCCGCGCTCAGTCCTCGTCGCGCGGCACGCGGGTGGAGGTGCGCTGCACCACGTCGGAGTACTCCGGGTGCCGCTGGATCCAGCGCGACACGAACGGGCACAGCGGCACCGCCGTCAGCCCGCGGGCCCGCACCTCGTCCATCGCGTGCTGCACGACGGCGGAGGCGATGCCGCGGCTCTCGAAGCCCGTGAGCACCTCGGTGTGGGAGAGGACGAGGAAGCGCGGGGCGGCGGAGTAGACGGCCACGGCGGCCAGCTCCCCGCCGACGCGGCCCTCGAAGCGGGACAGCTCGGCGTTGTCGGAGACGACGAGCTCGCCGGGGACGGGGCCGTCGCCGGTGGCGGGCCGCGGCGCGTCCTGCACGGGCTCGACGGCGGTCCGGTGGGGGGTGGCGCTCACGGTGCCTCTCCTGTCGGTCGGGACCCCGGTCGGGGTGTCGGCCTCACACGTGCAGTGAACAGCCTCCGGCGCCGTGATGACAGCGGGGTGTCCAGGGCGCGCGGGCGCAGGTGCCCGCGAGGCGGCGTCGATCGTGCCGATCACGGTCCGCGGCTGACTACCGTGTCCGGGTGACCGTCGCCGACCAGCGCACCGCCGGGGACGCCCCGCTGGTCAGCCGCTGGCGGCCCGGCTGGGAGATCGACCTCGCCTGCACCGTCTCCGTGCTGCGCCGCGGCGCGCACGACCCCACCTTCCGGCGCGAGGCCGACGGCAGCGTCCGCCGCGCCACCCGCACCCCCGACGGCCCCGCCCAGCTGCACCTGGTGCCCCGGCCGCGCGAGGGGGAGGTCGAGGCGCGCGCCTGGGGGCCGGGCGCCGCCCGGGCCCTGGAGGGGGTGCCCGAGCTGCTGGGCGCCGGCGACACCACCCACGCCGAGTTCGAACCGCGCCGCGAGCACACCGCCCTGCGCGACGCCTGGCGCGCCCACCCGTGCTGGCGCCAGCCGCGCACCGGCGCCGTCTTCGAGGCGCTGGCGGCCTCCGCGCTGGAGCAGGTCGTCACCACCCGCGAGGCGTTCGCCGGCTGGCGCCGCCTCGTGCTGCGCTTCGGCGAGCCCGCGCCCGGCCCCGCGGGGGTGTGGGTGCCCCCGGCCCCGCAGGACTGGCTGCGGGTGCCGTCCTGGGAGTGGCTGGCCGCCGGGGTGGAGCTGCGCCGTCGCAAGGTCACCCTCCTGGCCGCGCCCCGCGCCGCCGCCCTGGAGCGCACCCTGGCGATGGACGAGGCCGCCGCCGACCGCGCCCTGCGCTCCCTGCCCGGCATCGGCGTGTGGACGTCCGCGGAGGTGCGCGCCCGCGCCCACGGCCACCCCGACGCCTTCTCCTTCGGCGACCTGCACGTGGCCGCCGACGTCTCCTGGGCCCTGACCGGCGAGGTCCTCGACGACGCCGGCTGCGCCGAGGTCATCGAGTGCTACCGCGGGCACCGCTACCGGGTGCAGCGCCTGCTCGTGCTCGCCGGGGCGCGCCGGCCCCGCCGCGGCCCGCGCGCGGCCCTGCCCACCCACACCCCGAACCGCGCCCTGCGCGCCCACCGACCCCGCCGCGGCGGCTGACCGGCCCGGCTGGTGGGATGCACCGCGTGCGCGTGCTCCTCATCGGCTGGTCCAGCGTCCTGCACGGCGAGGCCACGGCCGGTGACCTGCTGAGCACCGAGGCCGTCGCGCAGCGCCTGCGCGCCGACGGCGCCGAGGTCGACCTCGCCTTCAGCCCCGCCGTGCTGCTCGCCCAGGGCCCGCGCGGCGGCGTGCTCTACGAGGACGCCGACGAGGTGCTGCACGTCGACCCGGCCGCCTACACGCACGTGGTGTGGGCGTGCGGGCCGCTGACCGGCCGCCCCGTCGAGCAGGTCCACGAGCGCTTCCCCGACGCCCGCCGCCTCGCCGTCGGCGTCTCCGTCCTCGACCCCGCCGACCCGGCCGTCACCGGCTTCCACGCCGTCGTGCCCCGCGACGCCCCCGGGGCCGCCGCCGACCGCGACCTCGCCGCCCGCCCGGCCGTCGCGGACCTGCCCGTCGTCGGCACCTACCTGACCCGCGGGCAGGGCGAGTACGGCGCGCGCCGGCGCCACGACGAGGTCGCCGACGCCCTCACCGGCTGGCTGGGCGGGCTCGACGTGGCCCGCCTGGAGCTGGACACCCGCGTCGACCCGCGCGACCGGCGCCTGCCCGCCACCGCCGAGCAGGTCCTCGCAGTGGTCTCCCGCCTCGACGTCGTCGTCACCACCCGCCTGCACGGCCTGGTGCTCGCGCTGCGCGCCGGGGTGCCGGCGCTCGCGGTGGACCCGGTCGCCGGCGGCGGCAAGGTGAGCGCGCAGGCGCGCGCGTGGGGCTGGCCGGGCCTGCTGGCCGCCGAGGAGGTCCTGGCCGGCGACGGCGCCGCAGCGCTGGACGAGCAGTTCGCCTGGTGCACCTCCGGCGCCGGCCGGGCGGCCGCCGCCCGGGCCCGCGCCGAGGCCCCCGCCGCCGGCGCAGGCCAGCTCGACGCCCTCGCCGCGGCCCTGCACCCCTGACCCGCCCCGGCATCCCGGGGCGGAAACCATCGTTTCCGCCCCGGGGAAGGCCGCTGCGGGGGCGGAAACGATGGTTTCCGCCCAGGGGGAGGGGAAGGGTCAGGCGGGTGGGGCGGAGACGCGCACCAGGGCGTCGCGCGCACCGTCGCGCTCCACGGCCCCGGCCAGGTCCTCCGCCCACAGCGCGGCCAGCGCCCGCTGCGCGAGCGCGCCCAGGTCGAAGGCGTCGTCGGCGCTCAGCCGCAGCAGCGGGCCCCGGCCGTCGTCCTTGACGAGGCACCGGCCCGTCCCGCCGGCCTGCGCGACCTCCGCCGCGCGCGCCAGGCGCTCGGCGAGCGGTCCGGGCACGACCGGGGGCGCGTCCACGGCACCGGCGCCGATCGCGGCGCGCACGGCCTCCACGTGCCCGAGCCGGAACCAGTCGGTGGCCGCCGGGCGAAGCAGCGAGCGCGCGCCCGGCCCGTCGTCGGGGGAGACCCGGTCGGCCAGGCCGCGGACCAGCGCGGCGGGCACCCCGTCCGTCTTGCCCTTGACGAGGTCCGCCGTGGCGGCCACCTCGTCGGCGATGGCGCGCGCGGTCACGCTCATCGGGCGCCCGGACGCGTCCAGCTCCCCGCGCAGGTCGTCCAGCACCGCCAGCCCGGCCACGCCGAGGGCGAAGTCCGTCTGACCCTCCCGCCACGCCCGTCCGGCGGTGTCGGTGACGACCACGGCGACGTCGGCCCCGGTGCGCTCGCGCAGGCCGGCGCGCAGCGCGCGGGCCTCGGCGTCCGCGTCGGCGGGCAGCAGCAGCACGGTGCCGTCGGCCACGTTGGAGGCGTCCACCCCGGCGGCCGCCATGACGGGCCCGGCCGCGGACTGCACGACGCTGGCCAGCCCGGTGGGGGTGCGCCGCGCGGCGACGGTGCGCACCGACTGCGCGGCGATGACGGCCTCCCGGTCCTCCAGGGGAGCGGTCAGCCCGCGCGCCTTGGAGACGACCTTGCTGGAGACGGCCAGGACGTCGCCGTCGAGGAGGGAGGCGCGCTGGGCGTGCAGGGCGTCGACGAGCATGCCGGCGAGGTCGTCGCCGGCGCCGACCTCGCCCACCCCGGTGATCCCGACGACCTGCAGGCTGGTGGTGGAGCGCATCACGCGGGCACCACCTGCCCGGCCAGCTCCAGCGCGAGGTCCACGGCGGCCCCGGCGAGGGCGGTGGTGGCGGCCGGGTCGCTCATCAGCAGCGGCCGGTGGCGCACCGCGAGCGGGCGCGGGCCGGGGGCGGGCGCCTCGTCGCCCTCCGCGATCAGCCAGCCGTCGAGGAGGTCGGCGTACAGGCCGGCGACCGCGGCGGCGGTGGTGGGCACGCCGATCGCGCTCAGGCAGGCGTCGGCCATGCCGCGCACGGGCGCGCCGCCGATGACGGGGGAGACGCCCACGACGGGGGCGGCCGTGGCGACGAGGGCGTCGCGGATCCCCGGCACGGCGAGGATCGAGCCGATGGAGACGACGGGGTTGCTGGGGGGCAGCACGACGACGTCGGCGTCGCGCAGCGCCTCGAGCACCCCGGGGGCGGGGCGGGCCGCGGCGGCGCCGACGGGTTCGATGGCCAGGGCCGGCACGGCGGCGTGCAGGCGCACCCACCACTCCTGGAAGTGCACGCGCCGGCCGCCGGCCTCGCCGTCGTGGGCGGCGCGCTCGGCCTCGGGCACGGGGGCGAGGTCGACGTGGGTCTCGACGACGTCGTCGGTCATCGGCAGCAGCCGGGCACCGGGGCGCCAGCGCCGGCACAGCTGCTCGGTCGCCTCGGTCAGGGTGCGGCCCTCGGCGAGCAGGCGCGTGCGCACGACGTGGGTGGCGACGTCCTTGTCGCCGAGGGTGAACCAGGTGGGGCTCTGCCCGTAGCGGGCGAGCTCGTCGGCCACGCCGTACGTCTCGTCGTCGCGGCCCCACCCGCGCTCCTCGTCGATGCCGCCGCCGAGGGTGTACATGACCGAGTCCAGGTCGGGGCTGACGCGCAGCCCGTGCAGGGTGACGTCGTCGGCGGTGTTGACCACGACGGTGAGCTGCGCCCCGCGGCGCGCCGGGTCGGGGCTGGAGCGCAGCGCGGCCAGCAGGCCGCGCAGGAAGCGGGCCCCGCCCACGCCGCCGGCGAGGGCCGTGACGCGCAGGGGGGTGGCGCCGGGGGCGCCCGCGGGGGTGGGGACGGGAGTGGTGGAGCTCACCGCCCCATCATCCCGGTCCCCCGGGCGGGCGGTGCGGGCGTGCACCCGGACGGGCGGTGCGCTGCGCCGGACGGGTGGCCGGCGCACCCCTCGAGGCGGGGCGGGAGTGACTGCTGAGGTGGCGGGGGCTCAGGTGATACCACGGTGGGCTTGACTAGCGGGGACGACACGCGTGTAATTCCACCAGTGGTGGTCCAGCGTGACCGTCGCGTCACCGGTAGTGACACACCGAGGCTGTGGGGGCCGCCAAGTGGAGATCGACGTCCAGCACCGCGACGAGGACGGCGGCAGCGTCCGCCCCGAGCTCCGGCTCATCACCTCCCTGCCCGACCCGGTGGTGGCACCGCCGCCCACCGGGCTCTCGGGCCTGACGCCGGAGGACCCGGGCTGGCAGGAGCTGGCCCTGTGCGCGCAGACCGACCCGGAGGCGTTCTTCCCCGAGAAGGGCGGCTCGACCCGGGAGGCCAAGCGCGTGTGCCAGTCCTGCGAGGTGCGCCAGGAGTGCCTGGAGTACGCCCTCGCCCACGACGAGCGCTTCGGCATCTGGGGCGGGCTGTCCGAGCGGGAGCGCCGCCGCCTCAAGCGCCAGGTCGTCTGAGGACACCGCTCGTTCCGAGGGCACCGCTCGCCCGGGCCCGCCGTCGCGCCAGGCCGGACGGGCCGGCGTCAGTCGCCGCCGTAGCGCGGGTCCACCTCCTCGGGGTCCACCCCCAGCAGGTGCGCCACCTGCTCGACCACGACGTCCGCCACGAGGTCGTCGAGGTCCTCCCCGCTCGCGCGCGTCTCCATGGGGCGCCGGTACAGCACCACCCGCGCCGGCCCCGAGCCGTCCGCGGGGAAGAGCCGCCCCAGCGGCACCACCTCGTCCTCCCACGGGGCCGGGTCCGAGGGCGGCACGTCCTCCACGGCGAACTCCACGGAGGCCAGCTGCTCCGCCCAGCGGCGCTCCAGCAGCTCCACCGCGTCCAGGACCAGGTCGTCGAAGCGCTCGGCGCGCGTGCGCGCCGCCGGCAGGGACGCCGGCAGCAGCGGCCCGCGCGGGCCGCGGCCGTGG
>NZ_JBBBEM010000129.1:0-19606 GCF_037154035.1 Kineococcus sp. G2
CCGCGGCCGTGGCGGTCGCGGCGGACGCGGCGGCGCCTGCGGTGCGGCCGGGGGGTGGTCATCGGCGCAACGTACCAAGCGCGCCGCCCGCTCGCGCCGCGTCCCGGCACGCGTCCCGCGCCCGTCCCGCCGGGGCTCGGCGCGGGGCTGCGCGCGGGGTCCGGCGCGCGGGGCCGGCGCAGGTCGCGGGGCGGTCACGACACGGCGCCCGCCGCGCCGCCCTGCCGCCGGGGCCGCCCGATCGGCGGTAGCGTGCGGCGCGTGAACGCTCCCCGCACGAGTTCCGCCGGAGGCGGTGGCGGTCGTCACGGTGCAGCGGTGCGGCGGTGCTCGCGGACGGCGTGCGGCCGGACCGCGGTCGCGACCCTGACGTACGTCTACTCCGACTCCACGGCCGTCCTCGGCCCCCTGGCCGCCTACGCCGAGCCGCACTGCTACGACCTCTGCGCCGAGCACGCTGAGCGGCTGACCGCGCCCCGCGGCTGGGAGGTCGTGCGCCTGGCTCCCGAGCTGGTCGAGGCCGCCGCCCGGCACGACGACCTCCTGGCGGTGGCCGACGCGGTGCGCGACGGCGCCGACGGCCCGCGCGCCGCGGTGGACCCCGACGCCCCGGCAGTGCGCCGCGGCCACCTGCGCGTGCTGCGCGAGGACCACCGGCGCTGAGGCCGGGGACCGGCGGGCGCCCACCCGGACGCCGGGCTCAAGTCCCGGACGGGAGCTGCCGATGCAGGGGGCGTCGCCCCGCACCGAGCTCCCCGGAGGTCCTCCCCGTGCCCGTCGCCGGTCCGAACACCCCCCGCGCCCCCCGCCGCTCCCGCGCCGCCCGCCCCACCCCGCCGCTGGGCTCGCTGACCCAGGCCGCCCACCGCGAGAGCGCCGTCTGCGGCTCCTGCGGCAGCGAGCGCGTCACCCGGCTGTCCATGGCGCTCACCGACGGCACCGAGGTGCAGTTCGTCTCGTGCCACGTGTGCGAGGAGCGCAGCTGGCTCTCGCCCGGCGGCCCGCTGAGCGTGGCCTCCGTCCTGGACCGCACCCGCAAGCAGTGACCGACGGCCGGGGTCCGGCCGTCGCCGGCCGTCCCGCGCCGGGCGGGAGCTGTGCACAACCCCCGCCCGGGGTGCGGCCGCGCTTGTAGGCTCCCGGCGTGACCGTCTCCCTGTCGTCCGTCGTCAAGGCCTACGACGTCCGGGGGGTCGTCCCCGACCAGCTCGACGCCGGCGCCGTGCGCGCCCTGGGCGCCGCCTTCGCCGAGGTCGTGGTGCTGCCCGAGGCGGGCGCCGGCGCCGCCGCGCGCGCCGTCGTGGGCCACGACATGCGCCCGTCCTCGCCGGAGCTGTCGGCCGCGTTCGCCGACGGGCTCGCCTCCCGCGGGGTGGACGTGGTCCTGATCGGCCTGTGCTCCACCGACGGGCTGTACTTCGCCAGCGGATCCCTGGACGTGCCCGGGGCGATGTTCACCGCCAGCCACAACCCCGCGCAGTACAACGGCATCAAGCTGTGCCGCGCCGGTGCCCGCCCCGTCGGCCAGGAGACCGGCCTGGCCGCCGTGCGCGACCTCGCCCAGTCGTGGCTGGACGCCGGGGCGGTGCCCGCGGGCGCGCCGCGGGCGGGTGCGGTCACCGAGCAGGACCTGCTCGCCGAGTACGCCGCCCACCTGCGCTCCCTGGTGGACCTGTCCGGCGCCCGCCCGCTGAAGGTCGTCGTCGACGCCGGCAACGGCATGGCCGGGCACACCGTGCCCGCCGTCCTCGGCGCCGCGGCCGGGTTGCCGGCGCTGCCCGTGGACGTCCAGCCGCTCTACTTCGAGCTGGACGGCACCTTCCCCAACCACGAGGCGAACCCGCTGGAACCGGCGAACCTGCGCGACCTGCGGGCCGCGGTCCCGCGCGCCGGCGCCGACCTCGGCCTCGCCTTCGACGGCGACGCCGACCGCTGCTTCGTCGTCGACGAGAACGGCGACCCGGTCAGCCCCAGCGCCGTGACGGCGCTGGTCGCCCGCCGCGAGATCGCCAAGGAGCGCGCCGCCGGCCGCGAGGCCCGGGTCATCCACAACCTCATCACCTCGCGCGCGGTGCCGGAGATCGTCGCCGAGGACGGCGGCGTGCCGGTGCGCACCCGCGTGGGCCACTCCTTCATCAAGCAGCGCATGGCCGAGGAGGGCGCCGTCTTCGGCGGCGAGCACTCCGCGCACTACTACTTCCGCGAGTTCTGGTCCGCCGACACCGGCATGCTCGCCGCGATGCACGTGCTGGCCGCCCTCGCGGAGGGCGAGCAGCCCCTGTCGCGGCTGGCCGCCGAGTACGAGCGCTACGTCGCCAGCGGCGAGATCAACTCCACCGTCGAGGACGCCGCCGCGGTCACCGGGAGGGTCCTGGCGGCCGAGCAGGACCTGGCGGCCGCCGAGGGCCGCGAGCTGGAGGTGGACCGCCTCGACGGGCTGACCGTCACCTGGCCGGGCGACGAGCAGCGGCCGATGTGGTGGTTCAACCTGCGCGCCTCCAACACCGAGCCGCTGCTGCGGCTGAACGCCGAGGGGGCGGACGACGCCACGATGACCGCCGTGCGCGACCGCGTCCTGGCCGTGGTGCGCGGGGGTGCGCGGTGAGCGCCGCGAGCGACGGCCCGCGGCTGGAGCCGTGGGTGCTGGAGCTGCTGCGCTGCCCGCTGACCGGTGAGCCGCTGGAGGTCGTCGAGGTGGACGGCGAGCAGTTCCTCGCCACCGCCGCCGGGATCCGCTACCCCGTCGACGGCGGCGTGCCGGTGCTGCTGGCCGACGAGGCGCTCGACGTGCCCGCCGGCGTGCGTGAGCCGGCGGGGGAGGAGGGGGCGTGAGCGCGCTGGACGAGACCCTGCTCGCCGACGGCGACGCCCTCACCGCGGCCGACCCCTCCGGCGTGCTGCGCTCCCTGGCGGGCGCCGGGGCGCAGGTGCGCGAGTCCGTGGAGCTGTGCGCCCGGGCGGGCGTGGGCCGCCTCGCCGGGGAGGGCCGGCCCCGCGCCGTCGTGGTGGCCGCCCTCGGCGGCGCGTCGGTCGTCACCGACGTCCTGACCGCCCTGGCCGGCCGCGGCTGCCCCGTGCCCCTGGTGGCCCGCCGCGGCGGCCCGCTGCCCAGCTGGGTGGGCCCGCTGGACCTCGTGGTGGCCGTGTCGATGTCCGGGCGCGCCCCCGGCCCGCTGGCCCTGGCGGCCGAGGCGGCCCGCCGCGGCGCGCGGGTGGTCACCGTGGGCGCGGACGGCTCGCCGCTGGCCGAGGTCGGTGCCCGCGGCGGCAACGTGCACGTGCCGCCCGCGCGGGGCGTGCGCGCCGTCGAGCCGGGCACCCGCTCCTCGCGCGTGTCGCTGTGGTCGCTGCTGACGCCGGTGCTGCTGGCCGCCGACGCCGTCGACGTGGTGCGCACGCCCGCCGGTGTGCTCTCCGCCGTCGCCGAGCGGCTGGACGCGGAGGCGGAGACGTGCCGGCCGTGGTCGGAGAGCTTCGTCAACCCCGCCAAGGCGCTCGCGCTGGAGCTGTCGGGGGTCGTGCCCGTCGTCCTGGCCGACGGCGACCTCACGGCCGCCGCCGCCCGCCGCGCCGCCTCGATGCTCTCGCGCACCGCGCGGGTGCCGGCGGTGGCCGGGGCGCTGCCCGACGACGCCAGCGAGGTCGTCGCCGCCTTCGGCGGCCCGTTCGCCGCGCAGCCCGACGACGTCTTCGCCGACCCGTTCCTCGACGGGCCCGTCGGCCCGCGCCTGCAGCTGACCCTGCTGCGCGACGCGCCGGCGGCCGTGCCGGACGCCGAGCGGGTCGTCGCCGACGCCGTCGCCACCACCGCGGCCGACGCCGGGGTGCGGGTCAGCGAGGTCGTCGCCGACCCGGGCGAGCCCCTGGTGCGCCTCGCGCAGCTGATCGCCCGCACCGACTTCGCCGCCGCCTACCTGGCGCTGGCCTCCGGCACGGACCCGGCCGCCTCCCCCCAGGTGGCGGACCTGCGCGAACGCCTGGGGTGAGGCGCGGGGCGAGGCGGCGCGCCTCGTCGCGAGGGGTGTCGGGACCCGCGCGTACCCTGGGAGGGATCCGGCGTCCGGTGATGCCGAGTGGCCCAGAGGGGCCGCGCCGGGAGCCCGCCACACCGATCCCCCGGAGGGGAAGCCCCGCATGACGTTCGAGTTCGAGGTCCGCGACCTCTCCCTCGCCGAGGCCGGCCGCCACGAGCTGCGCCTGGCCGAGCACGAGATGCCGGGCCTGATGGCCCTGCGCGCCGAGTTCGCCGAGTCGCAGCCCCTGGCCGGTGCCCGCATCGCCGGCTCCCTGCACATGACCGTGCAGACCGCCGTGCTCATCGAGACCCTCGTGGCGCTGGGCGCGCAGGTCCGCTGGGCCAGCTGCAACATCTTCTCCACCCAGGACCAGGCCGCCGCCGCGGTCGTCGTGGGCGACGGCACCCCCGAGGCGCCGGCCGGCTCGCCCGTGTTCGCCTGGAAGGGTGAGACGCTCGAGGAGTACTGGCGCCTGGCCGAGCGCATCTTCGACTGGGGCACCGACGCCGACGGCCACCGCGTCGGCCCCAACATGATCCTCGACGACGGCGGCGACGCCACGACGCTCGTCCTGGAGGGCAAGCGCTTCGAGGCCGCCGGCGCGGTGCCCGAGCCCACCGAGGAGGACTCCGAGGAGTACCGCGTCGTCCTGGA
This sequence comes from Kineococcus sp. G2, assembly GCF_037154035.1. Classification (NCBI taxonomy): domain Bacteria; kingdom Bacillati; phylum Actinomycetota; class Actinomycetes; order Kineosporiales; family Kineosporiaceae; genus Kineococcus; species Kineococcus sp. G2. The sequence continues at coordinate 4,671 of NZ_JBBBEM010000129.1, forward strand.
GCTGCTGCGGAAGTCCCTCGCCGAGGACCCGCAGCGCTGGACCCGCGTGGCCGAGGGCATCCGGGGCGTCAGCGAGGAGACGACCACCGGCGTGCACCGCCTGGCGGAGTACCACCGCAGCGGCGTGCTGCCGTTCCCGGCGATCAACGTCAACGACGCGGTGACGAAGTCGAAGTTCGACAACAAGTACGGCACCCGCCACTCCCTGATCGACGGCATCAACCGCGCCACCGACGTCCTCATCGGCGGCAAGGTCGCGGTGGTGTGCGGGTACGGCGACGTCGGCAAGGGCTGCGCCGAGTCGCTGTGCGGCCAGGGCGCCCGGGTGATCGTCACCGAGATCGACCCCATCAACGCGCTGCAGGCCGCGATGGACGGCTACCAGGTCGCCCGCCTGGACGACGTGGTCGAGACCGCCGACATCGTCGTCACCGCCACCGGCAACCGCGACGTCGTCATGGCGGGCGACATCGTCCGCATGAAGCACCAGGCGATCCTGGGCAACATCGGCCACTTCGACAACGAGATCGACATGGCCGGCCTGGCCCGCGTCCCGGGCGTGGAGAAGGTCGAGATCAAGCCGCAGGTGCACGAGTGGCGCATCCCCGCCGCCGAGGGCCGCCCGGCGCACAGCGTCATCGTGCTGTCCGAGGGGCGCCTGCTGAACCTGGGCAACGCCACCGGCCACCCCAGCTTCGTCATGTCGAACTCCTTCACCAACCAGGTGCTCGCGCAGATCGAGCTGTTCACGAAGCGCGAGACCTACCCGGTGGGCGTGCACGTGCTGCCCAAGCTGCTCGACGAGAAGGTCGCCCGCCTGCACCTGGACGCCCTCGGCGTGCGGCTGACGGAGCTGACGAAGACGCAGGCCGACTACATCGGCGTCGACGTCGCGGGTCCGTACAAGACGGACGAGTACCGCTACTGACCGCTCGCCCCACGCACGACGGACGCCCGGCCACCCCACCGCGGGGAGGCCGGGCGTCCGTCGCGCACCCGGCGCCGGGCGGGGTGGTTGGATGGCGGCACACCGAGCACGAGGAGACGTCATGAGCAGCGCGGCCCCCGGCCTGGCGGCCCTGCACGAGGCCCTGGCGGGGATCCTGCTGGCCGGCAGGGAGCTCGACGCCGTCCTCACCGACGTGGTCGCCACCGCTCGCCGGGCCCTGCCGGGCGCCGAGGCCGTCTCCATCACCCTGCTGCGCGGCGAGAGGGCCTTCACCGCCGCCCACGACGGCAAGATGGCCCTGGACGCCGACGAGATGCAGTACGCGCGCGGCTACGGCCCCTGCATGGACGCCGGCCGGGCCGGTCAGGTGTTCGTCGTGGAGGACATGGCCACGGACGAGCGCTGGCCCGACTACTGCCGCCACGCCGCCACGGCGGGCGTGGGCAGCTCGCTGTCGCTGCCGCTGCCGGTCCAGGGCCGCACCCTCGGCGCCCTGAACTGCTACTCCCCGCGCTCCCGGTCCTTCGGCCAGGACGACGTCGCGCTGGGGGAGGAGGTCGCCGCCTGGGTCGCGATCGCGGTCGCCAACGCCGACGCGCACGCCCGCTCCGCCGAGGACGCGGAGAACATGCGCCGCGCGATGACCACGCGCGCCGTCATCGAGCAGGCCAAGGGCGTGCTCGTGGAACGGCACCGGATCACGCCCGAGCAGGCGTTCACGCTGCTGACGCACGCCTCGCAGCGCACCAACGTGAAGCTGAACCGCGTCGCCGAGGAGCTGGTGAACACCGGCGTGCTGCCCGGCGCCGCGCGCTGACCGGCGCCGCGCCTCACCCGTTCCACGTCGCGCCCGCCCGCACCGCGGGACCGAGGGGTGCGCCCCGCCGCCCCCACTCGCCGCGCGCCCCGGCACCCTCGTGCAGGTGTTCAAGAGCGGGCCGGGCTGCGGGTCGGGCTACGGCGGCGGGTACGGGCGCGACGGCTCCGGTGGCGGCGTGGAGCTGTGACGCGGAGCTGTGACGCGGAGCTGTGACGCGGAGCTGTGACGCGGAGCCGTGACGCGGAGCCGTGAGGCGGGCCGTGACGCGGGGCCGTGACGCGGCGGGGCCGCGAGGGGCACCCGTCACGGCTGTGCTGCCGGTGCTTCAGCGTCGGCCGATCGAGCGTTCCAGCTCGGCCGTGCGCCGCGCCCGCCGCTGCAGGCGCTCCAGCTCCCGGTCGCGCCGCTCGACGAGCACGGCGGTGAGGAAGCGCTCCGGGTCGGTGCCCGTCGGCGGTGGCGGCGACACCCGCGTCAGCAGCGCGTCCGCCAGCGAGGCACCCAGCGCCCGGCGGGAGCCGGCGTGCAGGGAGGTGCTGCGCGCCAGGAACTGGCGGGCTGCCAGGGCCGTGCCGTCGGGCAGGCGCCCGATGTCGGCGCTCCGCGCCCAGCCGGCCAGCTCCGGCGGCATCGGCGGCAGCGGCACGTGCCGGGCCGCGGAGCGCTCACGCACCACGTAGGTCCCCGCGAGCAGGTCCCCGACCCGCTTGCCGCGGGCGCTCAGCAGCGCGCAGATGATCGCGGAGCTGCCCGCCAGCGCGTACAGCTCGAAGAAGCCGGTCAGGGCCCGCACCAGGGAGTGCCGGAAGCGCACGGGACCGCCGTCGTCGCGCACCGCCCGCACGCCCGCCACCAGCTTGCCGACCGAGCGACCGCGGGTGGCGGTCTCCACCGCCGTGGGGATGCCGATGAGGCACAGCACCGTCTCGGCGAGCACGATCGCCGCGGTGGCGGCCTCGTCGGTGCTGGACAGCAGGGCCTGCGAGGTGTACAGCAGCGCCCCCAGCACCAGCAGGTGCAGGAGGGCGTCGATCACGGCGCCCAGCAGCCGCGACGCGAACGAGGCCGCCCGCAGCCCCAGGACGACCGCCTCACCGGTGACGACGTCGCCGACGGGGTCGGCCAGCCGCACCGCCGGCGCGGTCGGCACGGGGCCCGCGGGTGGTGCGGGCCGCGCCAGGTCGTCGGGTGCCACGCGGGCACCGTACCGGCCGGACCGCCCGCCGGGACGCCCCCGCGCCCCGGCCCGCTCACTACTGTGGCGGTGTGGACGTCGACGCCTTCCGGACCGTGCACGAGCAGGAGTGGGCGCGGCTGCGCGAGCTGGTGCGCCGCCGCCGCCTGACCGGTCAGGAGGCCGACGAGCTGGTGCGCCTCTACCAGCGCACCGCCACCCACCTGTCGGTGCTGCGCTCGGCGCAGTCCGAGCCGGTCCTGCTGGACCAGCTGTCCACGCTGCTGTCGCGGGCCCGCTCCCGGCTGACCGGGTCCCGCTACACCGCGTGGCGGCAACTGGGCCACTTCACCACCCGAGGGTTGCCCGCCGCGCTGTGGCGGGTGCGCTGGTGGAGCGCGGCGGCCGCCGCCTACACCGTGGTCCTGGCCACGGCCGCGGGCGCCTGGATCACCGGCAACCCCCGCGCTCAGGCCAGCCTGTTCGGCTCGCGCGAGGACATCCGCCGGCTCGTCGAGGAGGACTTCGCCGGCTACTACTCCGAGTACGCCAACGCCTCCTTCGCCGGGCGGGTGTGGACGAACAACGCCATGGTCGCGGCCACCTGCGTGGTGCTGGGCATCACCGGCGTGTTCGTGCTCTTCGCGCTCACCCAGAACGCCCTCAACGTCGGCCTGCAGGGCGGCCTGCTCATCGACAACGGGCGCGGGGAGGTGTTCTTCGGTCTCATCGCCCCGCACGGCATCCTGGAGCTGACGGCCGTGTTCGTCGCCGCCGGCGCCGGGATGAAGCTGTTCTGGACGTGGGTGGCGCCCGGCCCGCGCAGCCGCGCCCACGCCCTGGCCGTCGAGGGCCGCGCGATGGTCGGGCTGGCGCTGGGCCTGGTGGTGGTGCTGTTCGTCTCCGGCCTCATCGAGGGGTTCGTGACGCCGTCGCCGCTGCCCACCGCCGCCCGCATCGGCATCGGCGTCCTCGCCGAGGTGGTCTTCCTGCTGTACGTGGTGCTGCTGGGGCGGCCCGCCGCCGCGGCCGGGGAGACCGGGGACCTCCAGGCGCGCTTCGCCGGCGACGCCGCCCCCGTGCGCGGCTGAGGCGCCGCCGCGCTACCCCAGCTCCCCGTCGTCGTCGGTGCCCTCACCGGTGCCCAGCAGGCTGCGGGTCAGGCGCTCACCGTCGGAGAGCAGCTCGTCCAGCGCCGAGCGCAGGTCCGCGTCACCGACCTCGTGACCGGCGGTCGCCGCCAGCAGCACCGCGCGGCGCAGCAGCTCCCGCGCGAAGGACGCGGTGACCCCGCCCGTGCGGGCGGCGGCCTCGTCCAGCGCGGCCGCCGACAGCGGCAGCCCCCGCGCGTACAGGCGGAACAGCGCCCGGCGCGCCGCCTCGTCCGGCAGGGGGACCTCCACGGCCAGGTCCACCCGCCCCGGGCGCTGCGCCAGCGCCCGCTCCAGCAGGTCGGGCCGGTTGGTGGTCAGCACGAACGCCACGTCGGCGTCACCGCCGAGGCCGTCCATCGCGTCGAGCAGCTCGAACAGCAGCGGCCGCTCCCCGGGGTGCGAACCGCGGTCCTCGGCGACGAGGTCGACGTCCTCCAGCACGACGATCGCCGGCTGCATCGCCCGCGCCAGGTGCGCGGCCACCGTCACCCGCGCCAGCGCCACCCCGGACAGCAGCACCACCGTGGTGCCGGGGGTGCTGCTCACCAGGTGCCGCACCGTGTGCGTCTTGCCGGTGCCGGGCGGGCCGTACAGCAGCACGCCTCGCTTGAGGTGCTGACCGGCCGCGGTGAGCCGCCCGGAGTTCTCGCCGACGCCCACCACGTGCCGCACGACGCGCTCCAGCGAGCCCGGCGGCAGCACCACCGCGTCCGCGGGCACGTCCGGCCGCGGCAGGAAGGTGATGCCCGCGGAGGAGTGGTGCTCGAACGGCGAGCCGGAGAAGGTGAGGACCTGCCCGCGCAGCACGCTGCGCTCCACCATGAGGCGGCGCACCTCCTCGATGAACGCCGGCACCGCGTCCTCGTCGGCGGCCACCACCTCCATGCCGTGCCCGTACGGGCTGTGCTCCAGCGCCGCGCGCTGCAGCACCGCGAGCGGGACACCGCCGTGGTGCAGCAGCCGCACGCCGAAGCCGACGGCGCGGCGGGTCGAGTCCGGTCCCGTGGGCAGGTTCACCCGGTCCGGGGCGGCGGTGCCGTAGCGCCCGAAGCGGGTCTCCAGCAGGTCCGCGAAGCTCATGTGGGAGCGCTGGTCGCCCCCGGCGACACCCACGACGCGCTCGCCGCCGCCGCGGCGGGCGACCTCCTCCAGCGCCACGTCCAGGTCGGCGAACTGGTGCTCGGGCACCTGCTCGCGGACCACGGGCACGCGCCGGGCGTCGGTGCCCAGGTGAGCGGCGACGACGTCCGCCAGGGCGGGCCCGTCACCGGGGTCCTCGGCGCGCTGGGTGTGCACGACCTCCTCGAGGAAGGTCCGGACGGCGGTGACGAACCGGCGGGTCTCGGTGTCCACCCCGTGATCGTGGTGGTGCGCGCGGCGCCGCGTCCAGGGGGTTCCCGCGGTCCCCGGCAGGCGCCGCCCGCCCTACAGCCGCCCGGCCGCCTTCAGCGCCAGGTAGCGGTCCGCCAGCGCCGGGGCCAGCTCCTCGGGCCGGGCGTGCACCACCTCCACGCCCAGGCGCCGCAGCAGCGCCGCCGTGGCCTCCCGCTCCGCCGCGGCCGTCTCCGCCGCCGCGGCGGTGTACACCTGCTCGGCGTCGCCGCGCTCGCGCGCCAGCAGCGCCAGCGACGGGTCGTCGACGGCGGCCAGGACCACCGTGTGCCGGGCGGCGAGCTGCTCCAGCGCCGTCAGCAGCCCCGAGTCCAGCACGGAGGTGTCCAACGCGGTCAGCAGCACCACCAGGGCCCGCTGCCGGGCCATCGAGCGCACCTGCCCGGTCACCGCGTCCCAGTCCGCCTCCACCAGGGACGGCTCCAGCCCGGCCAGCGCCTCCACCAGCGACGGCAGCAGCGAGGTGCGCGAGGCCCCCCGCACCCGCGCCCGCACCCGGCGGTCGTGGGCGATCAGGTCCACCCGGTCACCGGCGCGCGAGGCCAGCGCCGCCGTCAGCAGCGCCGCCTCGATCGAGGCGTCCAGGCGCACCTCCACGCCGCCGGGACCGCCGCCCAGGCGGGCGGCCGCCGTGCGGGAGGCGTCCAGCACCAGCAGCACCCGCCGGTCCCGCTCCGGCCGCCAGGTGCGCACCACCACCGACTGCCGGCGTGCGGTGGCCCGCCAGTCGATGGAGCGCACGTCGTCGCCGTCCACGTAGTCGCGCAGCGAGTCGAACTCGGTGCCCTGCCCGCGGTGCTGCACGGCGCTGCGCCCGTCCAGCTCGCGCAGCCGCGCCAGGCGCGAGGGCAGGTGCCGCCGGGACGTGAACGGCGGCAGCACCCGCACCCGCCCCGGCACCTCGCGCGAGCGCTGCCGGGCGGCCAGCCCCAGCGGTCCCGTGCAGCGCACCGTGACGCGGTCGGCGAGGCGGTCGCCGCGGCGCGTGGGCACCAGCACCGTGGCGAGCCGGCGCCGCTCCCCGGGCGGCAGGTCGAGGCGGTGCCGCTCCCCGCGCGCGCCCGCCGACGGCTGCCACGCGTCGCGCAGCACCCCGCGCACCCGGCGGCCGCCGGTGTTGGCGACGAGCAGCTCCGCGGTGCGGGGTTCGCCCAGGCGCACCGCGGCCAGCGGTGCGCGCTGCACGCTCAGCGAGCGCGGGGAGGCGGCCAGGGCCGCGTCGAGCCCGATGAGCACCGCGCACACCGCCAGCCACGCCCAGAACACGCCCCAGCCGGGCCGCAGCGCCACCGCCACGAGCCCCACCAGCACCAGCAGCGGCGCTCGCCCCGTCAGCGCCACCGGGCGACCCCCGCGGCGACCCCCGCGGCGACCCCCGCGGCGACCCCCGCGGCGACCCCCGCGGCGACCCCCGCAGCGAGCCCCGCAGCGCTCACCGGACCGCTCACCGGGGCACGGGCACGGTGCTGAGCACCGAGTCCAGCACCGCGTCCACGCTCACCCCGTCCAGCTCCGCCTCCGGGCGCAGCTGCACCCGGTGCCGCAGCGTGGGCCGGGCCAGGTCCTTGACGTCGTCGGGGGAGACGTAGTCGCGCCCCGACAGCCACGCCCACGCCCGCGCCGTGGCCAGCAGCGCCGTCGCGCCGCGCGGGGACACGCCCAGCGCCAGCGACGGCGAGGAGCGCGTCGCCCGGCACACGTCGACGACGTAGCCGAGGACCTCGCGGGAGACCTGCACCGAGCGCACCGCCCGGGTGGCCAGCGCCAGGTGCGCGGGCGTGGCCACGGCCCGGACCCCCGCGCCCGCCAGGTCGCGCGGGTCGAAGCCGGCCGCGTGCCGGGCCAGCACCTCCACCTCGTCCTCCCGGGCCGGCAGCGGCAGCGTCAGCTTCAGCAGGAACCGGTCCAGCTGCGCCTCCGGCAGCGGGTAGGTGCCCTCGTACTCCACCGGGTTCTGGGTGGCGGCCACGATGAACGGCCCCGGCAGCGGGCGCGGCACCCCGTCCACGGACACCTGCCGCTCCTCCATGGCCTCCAGCAGCGACGCCTGCGTCTTCGGCGGGGTGCGGTTGATCTCGTCGGCGAGCAGCAGGTTCGTGAAGACCGGGCCCTCCCGGAAGCTGAACCGGGCGGTCTGCGCGTCGTAGACGAGCGAACCGGTCACGTCGCCGGGCATGAGGTCGGGGGTGAACTGCACCCGCTTGGTGTCCAGCTCCAGCGCCGCCGCCAGGGTGCGCACCAGCAGCGTCTTCGCGACGCCCGGCACGCCCTCCAGCAGCACGTGCCCGCGGCACAGCAGCGCGATCACCAGGCCGGTGACGGCGGGTTCCTGGCCGACGACGGCCTTGGCGACCTCCTGGCGCACCGCCCGCAGCGCCTCGCGCGCCTCCTCCAGGTCGGCGCTCGTCGCCGTGCCGGTCGCCGTTCCCGCCGCGGTTGCCCTCGCGGTGCCGTTCGCGGTGCTCGCGCTCGCGGCGGTGCTGCCGCCCGGGGCGGGACCGGGGCCCGGTCCACCGCCGTCGCCGAGGGGGCCGACGGGCGCGTCGGGCCGTCCTTCCGGGGTCTCGCTCACGTGGTGCCCTTCCGTGCGGGGGTGGGGGAGGTCCGAGGTGGCCGGGCGGTCCGCCCGGGGCCGCGGTCGCGGCTCACGTGCTGCGCGCGCGCACCCGGCGCTCCAGGTCGTCCAGGTCCGCGGCCAGCTGCACGAGCGCGGCGTCGCCGTCGGGGTCGGGGCCGTCGAGCAGCGCCAGCACCCGCTGCGCGGGCAGGCCGGTCAGCCACGCCACCTGGTCGGCGACGTCGGCGGGCGCGGCGGTGCCGTCCAGCCGGACCAGCGCCCGCAGGCGCAGCAGCGCCGCCGAGCGCAGCGCGGCCGCCGCCCGCCCGGTGGCGCGGGCGCCGGCGTACAGCCGGCCGTGCCCCTCCACCGTCTCCGCGGCGCGCACCACCACCGGCAGCGGCTCGGTGACCAGCCGGCCCAGGCGCCGGCCGCGCCACAGCGCGGTCGCCAGCCCCGCCGCGAGCAGCAGCGCGGCGACCGGTCCGGTCCACGGCGGCGCCAGCGACGCCAGCGGCACGACGGGGGTCTCGGTGTCGAGGGGGTCGGGCAGGTACCACACCACCGTGTCCGAGGCGCCCAGCGTGCGCAGCGCGAGGGCGCCGTTCCCCTCCAGCGCGGCCCAGCGGTTGGTGAGCACGTCCGGCTGGCCGAGCAGGACGACCTCGCCGCGCCCGGTCGCCGGGTCCGCGGGCAGCACGACGTGGGAGCCGCCGTAGCAGGTGGTGCCGTCGGTGTCGCCGGTCAGGGCGTAGGTGCGGCCACCCGCGCGCGCGCGCCCGGCCGCGGTGGCCGCAGGCGCGTCGCACCCCGGCGGCAGGGTGCGGGCGGGCGGCGTGCCGGTGGTGCGCAGCCCGGGGGCGACGGCGTCCAGCTCCTCCAGCGCGTCGCCGTCGGGCGCCGCCAGGACCAGGCGCGCCCCGGCGTCGGCCAGCGCCTCCCAGCGCTGCCGCGACACCAGCGCCGGGTCCGCGACGAGCACGGTGGTGCCCGGGCCGCCGGCGCGCACGGCGGCCAGGGTCGCGGCGAAGGTGCGCTCCTGGCGCACCCGCACACCCTCCCGCTGCAGCACCCGCGCGACGGCGCGGGCGCCCTCGGGGGCGGTGGAGTCGGCCGCCAGCGCCTCGCGGGAGGTGCGCGGGCTCAGCAGCGTGAGCAGCAGCACCAGGCCCACCACGAGCGCGACCACCAGCAGCGGGCCGCGCCACCGGCCGCGCCCGGCGGCCGCGGGGCCGGCGTCCGGCGAGCCCGCGCCGGGAGCCTCCAGCAGGGCGCTCACCGCGCGCTCCCGGCCACCGGCGCGAGGGGGCGCGCGGCCGTGACCTCCTGCAGCACGCGCCGCAGGTCGGCGTCGGTGGCGGCCGACGCCGACCGGCCGCCGTAGCGCACGTCGTCGAACGCGCGGGCCGCCCGGGTCAGGCCGGGCGCGCAGCCCGGCAGGGCGGCGGCGGCCTCCACGGCCACCTCGTGCGCGGTCCGCCCGGGGCGCCGGTCCAGCAGGGCCCGTTCCTCCAGCGAGCGCACCAGCGCCCGGAACCGCTCGGCGACCGCCTCGTCCCAGCGCCCCGCGGCCGCCGCCTCGTCCGCGCGGCGCAGGTGCTCGGCGGACGGCTCCGGGCCGGACGCGAAGACCTCCTCGGTGCTCGGCGCGCTCCCGCCGCGGCGCACCGGGCCGGACACCAGCAGCACCACCACCACGACCGCGACGAGCAGCAGCACCACCACGAGCACCGCCGTCCAGCCGGTCCCCAGCCCCGGCACCTCCACGGCGCCGAGCCGCTCGGCCAGCCACTCCCACGCGCGCAGCAGCCACGAGCCGCTCTCCTGGCGGTACTCGCGCCCGGCGAGCTCCTCGGCCAGCAGGCGGCGCGCCTCGTCCCGGCCCGGCAGCACCGGTGCGCCGGTCGCGCCCAGGGCGCTCACCCGCCCGCAGCGGCGCGGTGCAGCTCCACGTCCAGGCCCTCGCGCCGCATCCGCAGGTCCACGTACACCAGGGCCGTCACCGACGCCAGGAACGGGTAGCCGACGACGCTGCCGACGACCGAGCCCAGGGTGGCGACGCCCTGCGACAGCCACAGGCTCCGGTCCGACGTGCCGCTGTCGAGGAAGGCGCCGAGGAACCCGCCCACCAGCGTGAAGGGCACCGAGACGGCCGTCACCACGGCGCCCACGACGACCGCCGTCAGCAGCAGGACGCCCAGCGTGCGCCAGAACGCGCCCCGCGTCAGGCGCCACGAGCGCCCCATCGCGCGCCGCGCGGACAGCCCCTCCAGCAGGAGCGCGGGAGTCGCCATCGACCACTTCACCCACAACCACGCCGCGACGGCCACCCAGCCCAGCAGCCCGGCCAGCAGCAGCACCGCACCGGTGGCCGCACCCGCGGTGCCGTCCACCAGGGCCAGCACGGCCACGCCCGGCACCAGCGCGAGCGCCCCGGCGACGCTGGCGAGGGTCACCAGCACCGACACCAGCACCAGCCCGCCCAGCCGCCGCCGGCTCGAGCGCCACAGCTCCGCCAGCGAGATGGTGCGCCCCAGCACCGCGCGGCTGACGCTGAGGATGAGCATGCCGTTGAGCACCTGCACCGCGACCACCTGCAGCAGCGTGCTCACCGCGAACAGCGGCACGGAGGTCTGCACGGCGTCCAGCACGGCGGCGGCGTCCCCGGCCCCCGTCTCCACCGCGGTGCTCGCGCGCACCAGGTCGCGGGTGACCAGCACCGTCGCCACCAGCGTGACGAGGGAGGTGGCGACGACCACCAGGGCGGACAGGCCCACCATGACCCGCGGGTTCTGCCGGAACGCGCGGAACGCGCCGTCCCAGATCTCACCCAGCCCCAGCGGCCGCAGCGGCACGATGCCCGGCCGCGGCGCCGCGGCGGGCTGCTGCGCCCACCCCTGGCCGGACCACCCCTCGCCGGACCAGCCGGGGCCCGCCGGCGCACCGGCACCACCGTCGACCGGCGGCGGCGCGGCACCCGGGTCGTCCCCGCCCGGTCCGCGGCCCCCGCCGGGAGAGCTCCACCCGCCCTCCGGGCCCTGCCACTGGCTCATCGACCCCGCCCTCGATCGTCTCCCGCCCCATCGTGCCAGAGGCCCCGCGGCGCCGGGGCGGACCCGAGGAGCCGCCGCACCGGGCGGGACCGCGCCGGTCGCCCGGGCGTGGCCGCGCGCCGCCGCGGTCCCCGGCGGGCAGGATGGCCCCATGAGGGGACGCGTGCTGGTGGTCGACGACGACACCGCGCTCGCCGAGATGCTCGGGATCGTGCTGCAGGGCGAGGGCCTGGAGGCGCGCTTCTGCGGTGACGGCGACGCGGCGCTGGAGGCGTTCCGCGCCACCCGCCCGGACCTGGTGCTGCTGGACCTGATGCTGCCGGGCACCGACGGCATGGAGGTGTGCCGGCGCATCCGGGCCGAGTCGGGCGTGCCCATCGTCATGCTCACCGCCAAGGGCGACACGGTCGACGTGGTGCTGGGGCTGGAGGCCGGGGCCGACGACTACGTCGTCAAGCCGTTCAAGCCCAAGGAGCTCGTCGCCCGCGTGCGGGCCCGGCTGCGCTCGGCGGGGGACCGCCCGCCCGAGACGCTGCGCATCGGGGACCTGACGATCGACGTCGCCGGGCACTCGGTGCGCCGCGACGGCCGCTCCCTGCCCCTGACGCCGCTGGAGTTCGAGCTGCTGGTCACCCTGGCCCGCAAGCCGTGGCAGGCGTTCACCCGCGAGGTGCTGCTGGAGCAGGTGTGGGGGTACCGGCACGCCGCCGACACCCGCCTGGTCAACGTCCACGTGCAGCGGCTGCGCTCGAAGATCGAGAAGGACCCGGAGCACCCCGAGATCGTCGTGACCGTCCGCGGGGTGGGGTACCGCGCGGGGCCCCTGTGACCCCGGGCGCCCGGCCGGTGGGCCCGCCCGCCGCGCGGGCCGGGGCGCGCCCCGCCCGGCCCTCGCGGGTGGGGGCGCTGCGGCGCGGCGCCCGGCGCGGGCTGCTGCGGCGCTGGCGCTCCTCGCTGCAGCTGCGCGTGGTGGTCACCACCACCGCGCTGGGCCTGCTGGTGGCGGTCGCCGTGGGCACCTACCTGCTGGACGCCGTCGCGGACGGGCTCGTCGAGGAGCGCCGGCGCGCGGCGCTGGCCGACGCCGCCCGCGCCGCGACCACCGCCCAGGCCCAGTTCGACGCCTCCACGCCGCGCACCGGCGCCGACGTGGAGCAGCTCGCCGGCGACGTCGTCTCGGCGCTGGAGGGTCCCGGGCCCGACCGGCTGCGCGGCGTGCTGCTCCTCGGCGGCGAGGACGCCCCCGGCCGGGGAGCGGAGGACGGCGTCCGCGTGCGCGACCTCGCCTCGGAGGGCCTGACGCCCTCCGACGTGCCCGCGACGCTGCGCCGGGCCGTGACGTCCTCCGACGTGCAGCAGTCGCAGCTGACCGACCTGCCCGGCGGCGGCGGCGCCCCCACCCTGATCGTCGGCTCCACCGTGACCCTGCCGCGCGCCGGGCAGCGCGAGCTGTACTTCGCCTACCCCCTCACCAGCGAGCAGCGCACCATCGACCTGGTGCGCACCACCTTCGCCGGCGGCGGCCTCGCCCTCGTGGTGCTCGTCGGCACCGTGGCGTGGGTGGTCACGCGCCAGGTGGTCCAGCCGGTGCGCCAGGCCGCCGGCACGGCCGAGCGGCTCGCCGGCGGCCACCTGGACGAGCGGATGCGGGTGCGCGGCAGCGACGACCTCGCCCGCCTGGGCAGCGCGTTCAACGCGATGGCGGCCGGGCTGCAGCAGCACATCGGGCGCCTGGAGGAGCTCTCCCGCCTGCAGCAGCGCTTCGTCTCCGACGTCAGCCACGAGCTGCGCACCCCCCTGACGACCATCCGCATGGCCGGGGAGGTGCTCTTCGACGCGCGCGCCGGCTTCGAGCCGGTCGCGGCGCGCTCGGCGGAGCTGCTGATGACCCAGCTGGAGCGCTTCGACACGCTCCTGTCGGACCTGCTGGAGATCAGCCGCTTCGACGCCGGTGCCGCGGCCCTGGAACCGGACCCGCAGGACGTGCGCACCCTGGTGCACCGCGTCGTCGACTTCACCGCGGCGCTCGCCGAGCGCCGCGGCAGCACCGTCCTGGTCTCCGAGCCGGCCTCGCCGTGCACCGCCGAGGTGGACGCCCGGCGCATCGAGCGGGTGCTGCGCAACCTGCTCGGCAACGCCGTCGAGCACGGCGAGTCGCGGCCCATCGAGGTGACGGTCACGTGCGACGAGTCGGCGGTGGCGGTCGGGGTTCGCGACCACGGCGTGGGCCTGGCGCCCGCGCAGCTGCTGCGCGTCTTCGACAGGTTCTGGCGCGCCGACCCCGCCCGGGCGCGCACCACCGGCGGCAGCGGCCTGGGCCTGGCCATCGCGCTGGAGGACACCCGCCTGCACGGTGGCCGGCTGGAGGTGTGGGGACGACCCGGTCACGGCTGCCACTTCGTGCTCACGGTGCCGCGCGCGGCGGGGAGCCCGCTGCGCTCCTCGCCGCTGCCGGTGGTCCCGGTGGGCTGGCGCGAGCCCGTCGCGGCCCTGCCCGCGGGCCGCTCGTGGCCGGGACCGGGCGGCGTCCCGGGGGTGGGTGCGGCCAGCGGCGCGGGGGACGCGCCGTGAGCGCCGGCGGCCCCTCCGCGGGCGCGCCCGGGGGAGCCCGGCCGCCGCGCCGCGCGGTGGTGCTGCTCGCGCTGGCCGCCGCCACGGGCTGCGCGGGCCTGCCCCGCTCGGGGCCGGTCGTCGCCGGTTCCCGGGTCCAGCAGGACCCGCGCCTGGGGGTGCTGCGGATCGTGCCCCGGGGCCCGGTGGACGGGGCGGGCCCGGTGGACGTCGTGCGCGGCTTCCTGCTGGCCGCCGCGGCCGGGCCGGACGGGGAGGCCGTGGCGCGCGAGTTCCTCTCCGCCGGTGCCCGCCGCACCTGGCGGCCGGACGTGTCCACGACCGTGCTGCGGGAGGCCCCGCTGGTGGAGGCCGTCGAGGAGCCGGGCGCGGACGGCACGGCGGCGGTGCGGGTGGCGGCGACGGCGCTGGCGGACGTCGACGCCGGCGGCCGCTACGCGCCGCGCCCGCCGGGGGACGTCCTGGAGCGGACGGTGCGGCTGGTGCTCCGGGACGGCGCCTGGCTCGTGGACGTCCCCGGCGACGGGCTGCTGGTGACGCAGGTGGACGCCTCGCGCTCGCTGCGCCCCTTCCCGGTGCACTTCGCCACCGCGGACGGCGCCCAGCTCGTCGGCGACGTGCGCTGGTTCGCCTACGGCTCCTCCACCGCCACCCGCGTCGTCACGGAGCTCCTGGCGGGTCCCTCGGCGTGGCTGGCGCCGGCGGTGCGCAGCGGCGCCCCGCCGGGGACGCGCCTGCGCACCGGCACGGTCCCCGTCTCCGGCGGCACCGCGGTGGTGGACCTGACCGCCCCGGCGCTGCGCGCCTCCCCCGAGCAGCGCGGGGTGCTGCTGGCGCAGCTGCGCGCCGGCCTGGGCCGCCTGCCCGGTGTGGAGGAGGTGGTGGTGCGCGTGGACGGCGCGGAGCTGTCCCGCGGGGCGGGCCCGTCCCCGGTGCCGGACCCCCCGGTGGGGCCGCCCGCGCGGGACCCGCGGCTGGTCCTGGCCGCGCCGCAGGGCCTGGCGCGGTGGGCGGCGGGTGCGGTGCACCCGGTGCGGGGCCTGGCGGCCGCGGGGTGCGAGCACCCCGCGGCGGCCGCGGACGGTTCCTGCTACGCGTGGCTGGAGGCGGGCGGGGGTGTGCTGCGGGTGCAGCGCAGCACCGCGGTGGGCGGCGCGGCGGTGCGCCTGGACGCCGCCTCGGTCGCCGGTGCGGCGGCCGGTCTGGGGCCGCCGTCGATCGACCGGCACGGCTGGGTGTGGGTGGTGCCGACCGCTCCCGGCGCGT
>NZ_JBBBEM010000130.1:0-1254 GCF_037154035.1 Kineococcus sp. G2
TTCCTGCTACGCGTGGCTGGAGGCGGGCGGGGGTGTGCTGCGGGTGCAGCGCAGCACCGCGGTGGGCGGCGCGGCGGTGCGCCTGGACGCCGCCTCGGTCGCCGGTGCGGCGGCCGGTCTGGGGCCGCCGTCGATCGACCGGCACGGCTGGGTGTGGGTGGTGCCGACCGCTCCCGGCGCGTCGCCGGCGGTGCTGCCGGCGGCCGACCCGCGCGTCGCCCCGGTGGCCGTGCAGCAGCCGCCCGGTGGCCTGGGCGGGCGGCTGCTGCGGGTGCGCGCGTCCCGCGACGGCGCCCGTCTGCTGGTGGTCGCCGAGGACGGCGACGGGGTGATCCGGGTGCGGGTGCACGCCGTGGTGCGCGACGGGGGCGGGCGCCCGGTGCGCGTCGGCGCCGGCTCGCCGGAGCTGGCGCCCGGTGCCGGCCGGGTGCTGGACGCCTCCTGGCTCGGCGGCGACCGGGTGGCGCTGCTCGTGCGCCCCGGCGCGGGCGGGGAACCGCTGGTCCTGCTGCTGCAGGTGCTCGGCCCGGCGCAGCCGCTGGCGCCCGTGCCGGGCGGGGAGTCGGTGGCGGCCGGCTCCGGCGACCGGGACGTCGTGGTGGGGACCTCCGACGGCCGCCTGCTGGTGCGCAGCGGGGCCGGGTGGGCGCAGCTGGCGCGCGGGCGGCACCCCTCGTACCCCGGCTGAGGCGGTCGGGGGGCCTGGGCGGTCGGGGCGGCCGGGGGCGCGGTGACCGGGGTGGTGTCGCGGTGTCCACGGGCCCACGCCACCGGCCCGGCCGGGCCGGCGCTGTGGACGCCCGCCGGCCGGTGCGGGAGCGCGGGCACCCTGGCGCGGTGCCCGACCCCCGCACCGCCTGCCCCGCGCCCCCGTTCCGCCACCCGCCGGTCCCCCGCAGCGCCCGCGGGCCGGGCCCCGCGCTGCGGGCGGCCGCCGACCTGCTGTGGCCCGCGACCTGCGGCGGCTGCGCGAGCGCGGGCGCGGCCTGGTGCGGCGCGTGCGCGCGCGTCCTGGCCGCGGCGCCCCTGGAGCTGCAGCTGGCCGACGGCACGCCGCTGCGGGCGGCCGCCGCGCACACCGGCCCCGCCCGTGAGCTCGTGCTCGAGGTCAAGGAGCGCCGCCGGGCCGAGCTGCGCCCCGTCGCGGCCGCCGCTCTGGCGGGTGCGGTGCGCGCCCTGCCGCCGGTGCCCCCGCACCCGCTGGTGGCACCGGTCCTGCTGGTGCCGGTGCCCGCGCGCCGCGCCAGCCGCCGC
>NZ_JBBBEM010000131.1:0-1493 GCF_037154035.1 Kineococcus sp. G2
CGGGCCGAAGCGCAGGTGCGGCTCGTGGAGCAGGCGCTGGCCGAGCAGCGCGCCGCCGTGCAGCGCGCGGCGTCGGCCGCCGTGGGCGCCGAGGTGGCGGCCCGGCGCGAGCGGTCGGCCGCGGACGGTGCCCGCGACGCCGGCGCCCGTCGGGCGCGCACCCTCTACATGGGCCCCGCGGCGGGTCCGGCGGGCGCGTACGCGCTGGTCCGCTCCCTGCTGACCGGTACCGACCCGGCCGCCGCGCTGCGCGCCCGGGACCTGCGGGACGAGCGCGCCCTGGAGGTCGGTGGGCGTGCCGCCGCGGACGCGGCCGGCCGGGCGGCGGCGCGCGCCGCGAGCGCCGAGGCGGCGTCGGCGGACGCGGACGCGGCGGCCGCGGACGGCGTGGGGGCCCTGCGCGAGCTCGCCGCCCGCTCCGGCCAGCTCCAGCGCGCGCTGCGCGAGGCCGAGGAGCGCGTCGGCGCCCTGGACGCGCGAGCCGCGCAGCTGCGGGCCGCCGAGGAGGCCGAGCGGACGCTGGCCGCGGCACGGGAGGCCGCGCGGGCCGCCGCGGCCGCGGCCGCCGGTGCCACCGCCGGCGTCCGGGCGGGCGGTGCGTCGGCCGACTACGCGGACCTGTACGCGCGCGCCGCGACGACCTGCCCGGGCATGCGCCCGGCGCTGCTGCAGGCCGTCGGTCAGGTCGAGAGCGGGCACGGGCGCGACGTCGGGCCGTCCTCGGCGGGCGCGATCGGCCCGATGCAGTTCATGCCCGCCACGTTCGCCGCCTACGGCGTGGACGGCGACGGCGACGGCGACACGGACGCGTGGGACCCGGCCGACGCCGTCTTCAGCGCCGCCCGCTACCTGTGCGCCAACGGCGCCGGCTCCGGGCGCGCCGGGGAGTCCGGGGCGCTGTTCCGGTACAACCGCGCCGACTGGTACGTGGCGATGGTGCAGCGCATCGCCGACGAGCTGGAGGCCGGGCGGGCCTGAGACCCGCCCCGGCCCACCCGTCCCCCGCCGTCTCGGTCCCCCGCTGCGCGCGCTCACCGCGCCGCGGGGTCCTCCAGCCGCAGCACGGCCGTGCCCTGCAGGGTCTGCACCTCCACCGCGGCGATGCGCTCGCGCGTGAGCGCCGTGGCGCCGCTCAGGCGCGCGTCGTGCCCGGGCTGGGCCGTCCAGGTGCCGATGCGCTGGGCGGTGCCGTCGGTGTCGGCGACCACGAGGGCGTAGGAGCGCGCGCTGCCGGCGTCGTCGGCGGCGTAGGCGCACACCAGGTCCACCTGGGTGCCCCACGCCTCCTCGGTCAGCTGCACGGTGGCCGTCAGCGGCACCGGCAGCAGCTCCTCCATGCGCTGCCCGGCACCGCCCGACGCCCCGGCGGAGGGGCCGGCGGGTGGGCTGGAGGACGCGCTCGGCGGCGCACCGGCCGTCACCGCGGCGGGCGGTGCGGGCAGCAGCGCCACCGTCCCGGCGGCGGCCGCGCACGCGGCGGCGAGCCCGGCCCA